>JAILBI010000108.1 GCA_024681175.1 Acholeplasmatales bacterium | reverse complement strand
GATTTTAGGCAATGCCCTAAAATTTTTATAATCTTTACCTGATTTTATTTCAACAGGTAAAACATTTAATGAATCATAATTATCAATTAAATAATCTACTTCCCCAACCTTCTTTCTGTCGTAATAATATAACTCATGATTATGTGCCTTTAATTCTTCTGCAACAACTGTTTCATATACAGCACCTAGATTTATTCCTGTCTCATCATCTAAAATTGCATTAATGTTATTTTTATATAAAAGACTTGTCAGTAATCCTACATCATTCATATATAACTTTATTAGATTTTTACTACTTGACTGAACCAAAGGAAACTTGGGCTCACTTACTGCTTTAGCATCAAGCACAATACCTGATGAAATTAAATATTCAAATTCATCAACATATTTTGTATATCTAACATCATCTATATTCTCAATTTTCTTATATTGAATTCTTTTTACTTTGTTTTCAATATTTGAAGGAATCATATCATAAATTTTTTTTATTACTAATTTATGTTCTTTATCATACTTTGATGCATCTTCAGAATAAAAATTAATGATATCTTTTTGTATTTCTCTAATTTTTGAAACATTTTTTGTTTCAACAAATGACTTAACAGCATCAGGCATACCACCTACATATAAATAAGTTTTAAATAGATATAAAATCTTATTGTGTAACGCTTCATCAAGTGGAACTCCTTCTTCAAAGCATTTTCTCATATGATTAATAACTAATTCACCAACTGAATTAGCAATTAAAAATTCCTCAAAATCCATTGGGTACATTTTCTTTTCAATTATTGAGCCCATTGGAGTTAATGTTGTTTTAGAAAGAGTTATACCAAGTTCAGATCCACTACATATATATTTATACTTATTATCTTTTCTTAATGGCTTCAATAGTGTCAATAATTCAGGATACTCTTGTATCTCATCAATAAATATAATTGTGTTATCCCTATCTTTTAGTTTATCACCAGCAATGACACTAACCTCAATATAAAATGATTCAATAGTTCTAACATTAGCAAATAATTTGTCACCAACTTTATCATCTGCCATATTAATTTCAATATAATTTTCAAAATGCTTTTGAGCAAGTTCTCTAATTATAAATGACTTTCCAACTTGCCTTGCACCATCTATACATAATATTTTCTCTTCATTACCCGTCAAATATTCTTCAATATAATTTGAAATTTTACGATACATATAGTTTCACCCGCTTTTCCAACTATATTATATAACAATATTTACGCTTTTCCAACCAAAAATTACGATGTTTTTCACGCTTTTCCAAAAATAGGTAATGTTAAAATCAGTTGAAGCAATTAATAAAAAAGTTTATAAATGTCAAGATTTATTTATACCACGGTATAATTAAAGTATAAACAAATAATTACTTAATTAATTATTAAAAAATGACCTATGACTTTTTTAGAATCATAGATCATTAACATAAATTTAATTATATTAACTATAATTACTTATTAGACTTATTTTTAAGATTTTTTCAGCGAAAGCTGACATACCGATTCAACGGGTATACCAATATTCTCCCACCAAAAGTCTTTAAAAAATAAATCTGCTATAAATAATTCATTTATTCTTTTATTTTCCAGTAGCCTGTTTTATTTGAACCAATTCTTTCTAATTTCCCCTGTTCCTTCAAATTATTTATTATATTTTGAATTGTTTTCCTTGATTTGCCTAAAAGATTAGATAGTTCAGTTGTTGTAATTGAACCATCATTTTTAATAGACTCTATTATTATATTTTCGTCTGATGTTTTTTCATTCGTATTTGCTCTAAAAAAACACATTTCAAATCCTTGATTCTTTTTTATATATGAATATTTGACTTTCTCTTTTTCACACAAATTAAAAATTCTTCTAAAACCTGTAGCCCAGCTATCTATATCATTGGAATAATATAATATTTTTGAAATTAATGGATTTCTAAGAATCGATTCTACACCATTGTATGCAAAATCTTTTGGCTCATATCCAGATGGGAAAGTACCAGGATTAAATATTACAACCTTTGTCGGAGTAATATATATTTCGTTATTAATAGTTGTATCAAAAGATGAATGACATAAACTATTTAATACAGATTCTCTAATTACCTCTTCTGGAATTTCAGGTTTCTCAATTCTTTTAGATCCTTCAATTACTGCAGAATAATTAATATGTTCTTTAATATATTCTTGACCTTTTTTGTTTAATTCAAAAATGTTACCTTCAAATCTATTTATATCAATAAATGATAATTTTTCATCTGTTTTAAATACAGCTAATTTTAATGTTAATGGTTTATTTTTAGAAAATAGTAATTTACCTGCATTATTAAGCTTATTATTAGTAATAAGCCCAAGTTTTCTTAAAACTGATTCTTTATTATCATATTCTTCTTTTATTCTTCCACACTTGTTTGCCTTTTTTATATAAGATCTTAATAACAACTCATCAACATCTGCTATATCTTCATCTGATTCAAGTTTTTCCCATAAAGAATTGCTGGAATCACTATGATTAATAATATTCAATAATTCTTTTATATCAATTGACTTATCCTCATCATATACTCTTATATAAAATCTTCCTTTAGCTGAATATGGTTTATCATTGCCAATAAAATCTACTTCTATCACTCCGGGCATATTTTCTATTTCGTAAATGCTCGGATATATTACAGGCTTTATATCTTCTGATATTTTTCTCGATATATCTCTTAATGTACTCTCTGATATTTGTTGCCCTATTACATCACCATTTGCTTTTACTCCAAACAAAATTTTACCTTTACCATGCTTATTGAGGATTGCAGAAATTGATTTCATAGCGTCATCAAGCTCACCAGTACTTTTTTTATATTCAATTTGTTCATTTTCTTTTCCCAAATTAATCAATTCAATCACCTTCAATTACATTATACACTTTATTGTAACCATTGTGAAGGTGTTTTTCACAATATTTTTTGTTTTTATTGTGAAGTGAAATTACACAATATAATAAGTAACTATAAATCTTAATTGTAAATATCATTTTTTGATTATTTAAAGTACTCTTTTAAAGATTCAGAAAAAGCATAAAGTTGTTCATTTTTCTTTCCATTATAAATACCTGCATGTCTAAATATA
>JAILBI010000088.1 GCA_024681175.1 Acholeplasmatales bacterium | reverse complement strand
AATATTTATCTTAAGCTCTTCTTTTCATTTTTTCTTATATAAAGCATCTCATCTGCTTGATTAATTAAATCAATCGCACTTGTATGCTTTAAATAATCATATTTAGTATAACCATAAGACATTTCAATTTTAAATTGTCTTTGAGCTCTATCATTAGCATCAATAACTATATTATCAAATTGTCTTATAAAATCATTAAAATCTTCATCTTCTACTTCTGAAACAACAGTGAATTCATCTCCACCATATCTACATATAAATGATCCTGTTTTAATAGAAAAATTACGTAAGGCAACTGAAAAATATTTTAAAGCTTCATCACCTTCTGTATGACCATATATATCATTTATAGCTTTAAAGCCATCTAAATCAATCATAAATAAATATAAATTATTATTTGATTTAATCATTACAGTCTCTAAATGCTTATAAAGCGCATTTCTATTATAAACTCTAGTTAAACCATCTGTTAAAACTTGTTCTTGAAGTAATAAATTATAAATTAAAATAGAATCAACAGTTAAAGCCATTTCTGTAAATGGATATTTAGAAAAAACCATTTGTAAAGTAACACCTATCGCTATAATAAATACATATAAAATCATATATTTATATGTGCCAAATTTAGCATAATTTTTCTTAACAAATAAACCATATAAACCATGAATTAATTCTATCAATAAATATGCAAAAGAGCATACAATTTGCATAAAATTGAAATCTCCTCTAGCATATTTTCCATCTTCAGTCATGTAATAAAGGAAATGGAAATCACTACCAGAAAATACTAAAATCATAGAAATAAAGGAGATTATAACCAATAAAATAACAAGAGAAAGTGACGAATATCTTAATTTTTTATTTTTATATAATGCTGAATCATCTATACACTCAAGTAATAAATAACCAAAATAACAAGTTGCCCCTAACCCAGTAAAATAAACAAAATGGATTACAGCATTAATATCTTTTCCCCAATTAAATTTACCAACGTTTATAAAATTACCAAAAGCATCAGCGATAAATAATACAATTTGAGTTGAAATTGCTAAAATTACAATTATTTTATATGATTTTGCAAGATTTGTATCTTTTATAAATTTGTAAAGAATAAAACCTAATATTAAAGCACAATATATACATATTACAGAATAAAATGACATGCCTGTTGATTCTAATATCATTTGATTCACCCCTTTACAAAACAAAAATCATTATATCACTAATTAATCATTTTTACAAATTTGTTAAAATTACTCAATAACTGTATTACCAATTCTCTTAAAGTTAAGAACATTATAAGTAAGCTTAATTATAGTTAATACACCATATGCTATTCCAGGAACTACAAGTGCGTACATTATTGATAACATAAAATGTTGATTTTCAACATCTAAAAAAGGATATGGTGGTGTAACAATATTAAAACCTACTAATATAGGTAAAACAATTGCGTAACCTAAAGTAAAGAAAAATGAATAATTAATATGAGTAAGCTTAATCATACATCCTTCATCAAATAAATAAAATGTAATAATGCCTAATAAAGGGCATAAAAAATGGAAATAAAATGACGCTCCAATATATGAAGATAAATCCATTAAAACAGGTGTAAATATTAAACCAACAATCAAAAATGTAGTCATAGCCGCACCCATTGATGCAAATCTAAAAATATGAACTACTTTACTAACATCCTTTTTCATAATAATACATCTTATTAATTCAAAAACATAAACTACACTAGTAATTAACAAGAATATATTACAATCTTGAGTATAATACTTTAAGAATTCCCAAGTTCTTTTACTACCATCAAAAAAAGATAATTGTATCGCTCTTAATTCTGTTAATATTAATATTAAATTAAAAATAATAGAAAGAATTCTTCTTTTGGTCCTACTCATAAACTACCACATCCAGAAGGAAAACTTAATTTATCTTGTAAATTTTCCTATTAAAAACATAAATAATAATGCTACAACTCCACCAATAGAGGCTAAAATAATGCCAAATGTTTGATAATGAGGTATTAAACAAACACCTAACCAAGCAACACTCGCACCAAGTGCTGTTAATAAACAAATTAAAGTTAATTTAAAATTAGAAGCTTTTGAATGAGATTTTTCTAAAGATGATTTCATCGCCTATACCTCCTTAAATAAATGCAAAATAAATCATTACTGCTAAAACACCAATTTCTAGTAATAATGAAAAATAAATAGTCATTGAAAAATAAATTTTATCAGTCTTGTGGTGTGCTAAAATTCTACCAAAAAATCCACCTATTGCGCCACCTAAAGCACAAACTGATAATAATGTTTTTTCTTTAATTCTAACTGCTCCACCACCATTTTTAGCCATTTTCTTATCTTTGAAAAATAAGAAAAGAGCACATAGTGAAAATAATGCTAAATAAGCAATATAAATAATTAACAATAATAATGATGTTTTCATATTTTTCCTCTTTTCAAAATTAATTACATATTTTATTATAACATACTAAAAAATAAAAAAGGTATATAAATATACCAATTTATATTATAAATAATAATTAGATAACTTATACGTTCAAATTGGACGAATAAGTTTAAATTAGATTGTTTGTTTAATATATTGTATTATATTTGACATTCATTTTTTGATAATCTTAATTTTTTAATTGCAATTCTCAATCTATAATTTGGATCAAATATATCTTCTGAGTACCCATATATTTCTAGTAAATCGGCAATACACCATTCAAAATCCTGTGTATGATAAACATAATAGACTTCAAACATTTTTCTATAATCGAAAATTTTCATCAAAAAAACAGTGTCAACGTTTCTTGTGTATGATATATATCTATAAAAATAACCAACCCAAAATAAAGCTTCTTTGTTTTGCTTAAAACTTCCATAATCACTTTCACCAAATTGCTCTTTTATGCTTTCTAAACCTTCATATGGATCAAGTGATAATAACGATGAATCGTTTTTATCAATACTCTTTAATAGATTTGAATGAACAAATCTTCTAATAAAAATATTTGTAGAACAATCAAAAAAATCATGTGAATACTCAAATATTTTTCCTTGATATTCAGCTAGTCTAAGTCCATTACTATCGAATTCTCTCATTTTAATATCTCCTCTATATATAATCCATCTTTAAACTCTCGTTTGGCAAGTCTTAATTTGGTTTCAATCATTTGAGTTCTATGATTTAATTTATCAATATAATATTCTTTTTCATTTTGTGGAATATAATACTTTTCAATCGGTCTTAATTGTTCAATAGCTTTAGGAGTTTTTAATACATATTGATTTCCAAAATTTGATGCCGAAAGAGAGTGAATTGCTACATTTTCAGTTATATCACCATTCGAAAATAATGACATTATATAAAACATTCTATTATCAGCTATTGGTGCAATTATTACATCTGCATCTTTAATTTTTTTTATAATCTCTAATATAATTTCATTATCTAGGTATTTTTTTATAAAACCTCTGTAATAACATATTGCCAACATCCATTCTAATGAACAATTAAACTTATATACATTTAAACCTTCAAGATTCAATTCAAATGAATAAGAAACAGAATTTCTATGTTCACAAATAAAACTTAGTGTTGATTCATATTTTTCACCTAAATAGAATCCTTCACCAAAATCACAGCTTTTCCTAGAACCCTTATAAGAAATACCATTTAGTCCATTTTTTGAGCCATGAAATAATATAGTTTTATTAGATTCAATCAAAAATTCTTCTTTTATTAAATTTATTCTATAGCCTTTATCATATGCATAAGAATAAAATTTTTCACATACTTTATCTTCGCACCTTTTCCCTTTTCTTATTTCACTAATTGTTGTTTTAGATATTGTTGTATTTTTTGATAATGTTTCAACATCCGTTTTTTCTGACTCTAAAATAAATTCTAAATCTTCTTTAATATTAAAATCCATATTTGTTAAATCTAACATATTATCACTTCTTCCTAAAAATATTTTATCATATTTAACTAATTCGTTCAATATGGACGAACAAGTTTTATGACAAATAAAAAAAGGTATATAAATATACCAATTTTATAATTAATTATCAATTCTTCTTTGTTTTATATCCATATATAATTTCTCTAAAGAATAATGTTCTCTCATTTCTTTAGAGAAAATAGATACAATAATAGAATTACAATCAACTAATACCCAGCCAGAACCTTTGCCTTCAATACTTCTAATAGTATATTCTGTGTTTTCTAAATTATCTTCGATATAAGAAACTACACTATCAGATTGTCTAACTGAATCAACTGTAGATATTATCATCTTATCATAAAAAGGAGTTTTATCCTCCATATCATAAACAATAACATCATATGCTTTAACTTTCTCTAAAGCATCTAATAAAAGTTCTTCTAAATTCATCTATTTTTAATCCTTTCTTCATATTCCTTTAATACTTCTAATTGTCTTGGATGAGCTACTTTCCCTTCACTTTCACAATGTTTTATTGTTCTTATTAAAGATTCATAAATAGCTAAATCTAAATCTCCATCCAATAGGATTTTTCTAACTTCTATACAATCAGGATATGTTCTATTTTTTTCAGTATAATCTGATATCATAATAATCTTTTCTAAAATAGACATATTTGGTCTACCAAACACGTGATTATATATTGCATTAAAAGAATCTTCATCATCACAAATTAATTCTTTATATTTATATGCACTTAAATATGCATGTAACATAAATGGATATTTATTACATTCTTCTAATTCTTCTTTAGTTAAATATTTTTTAGCATCATCAAAAGAATCATATTTTGAATAATCATGCATTAAAGCACAGCTTCTAGCTTTATCTAAATCAACATTATATCTTAAGGCTAATGTTTCAGCCATTTCAGCAACACCTAAAATATGTGTTAATCTTTTTTGATGATCTTTCAAATGTTCACTAACTAATTTTAAAGCCTTACCCGATAATTGCATTAGTCAAATAAACCTCTTTATCTATTGTTTTAACTAAACAATCACATTTGCCAATAATTTCAACGAAACCAAAGCCAGAAAACCAAATGGCTTTTTTCTTTTCACCATCTAATTTATATTGATAAGTATTATATTTCAAATTAGGAACCTCATCTATACTCGGAGGTGTTAATAATTTACCAATTTGTGTTTGATATAAATTATCAACATTAGATGTTTTACATCTATGAATATATAAATCATTAGATGAATAAATAATCACTGAAATTCTTGAACAATTACTAAAAGAAATAGATCCTAAGCCTGCCAAGAAAATTGAATTACCATCAGTAATTTGGAATGTTTTAGGCTTCATTTCATTTCTAGGCATTATTTTATTATAATTTTCTTTTAAAATTGTTTGATATATATCATTTTCATTTATCAAACCTGGAGTATCAATAAACGCTTTATTATTATCAAAAAATGGAATTCTAATCTCATTTAAAGTTGTTCCTGGAATGATTGATGTAGATATAACATCTTCAGTTAATGATGTATTTCTTTTAATTAAAGCGTTTATTAAAGATGATTTACCAACATTAGCACAACCAACAAAATAAACATCTCTTTCTCTTCTTAACATATCAATTAAATTCATTAAATCATCAATATATAAGCCTAATTTAGATGAAACAACTGAAATAGCATTAACCTTAAATGAATATTTTTGACATTCTTTAGATAACCATTCAACAACATTTTCAACCTTAACTGACTTAGGGAAAACATCATATTTATTCGCAACTAATAAAACATCTTTATTTCTTAATTTTTCAATCATATTTTGACTAAATGATGATTTGAATTGAAAAATATCTACAACAAAAACTATTAATCCATTCTTTTGAACAACATTATCTATAACATGCTTATAATCGCTATTTTTCGCAACTATTTTAGGTAATTCATTATAATGCATCAATCTAAAACATCTTTTACAATATTTAGATTCTTTTGTTAGATTAGGAATAAAACCAGCTTTATTCTCATCTTCATCTTGTAATATAGCTCCACAGCCTTTACATTTTCTTAAGATCATCTAATCACCACCATATTCCTTTAATCTTTCATTATATAAATCAGGATATTTCTTCTTAATTCTCTTTAAAAAGTAATTTTCAAGCTTTCTATTCGCTCTTGTTGGGCCAATATCAGTAGATTTATCAATAGCTTCAATTAAGCCTGTTTTTAAACCACATCTATTACCACCAAAAATATCAGTCATTAACTGATCTCCAAGTAATAAAACTTCTTCTTTTTTATATTTTTTCTTAGCTATCTTTTTCATAGCCTTTTTAATACCTTTTTTTAAAGGTTTAATTGAAAATTTAACATAAGGAATTTCAAATGCATCACAGAAATTATTAACTCTCTTTTTTCTGGAATTAGAAACTAATATAAGTTCAAAACCCATATTTTCTAATTTTTTCTTTAATTCCTTTAAATCTTCACTAGGTAATGTTTCTTTATATGATATTAAAGTATTATCCATATCTAAAAGTAATAATCTAATACCTTCACTATATAAAGTTTCATAAGGAATATCGTATATTGATTTAAAATAATAATCTGGAATAAGCTTTTTTATCA
>JAILBI010000057.1 GCA_024681175.1 Acholeplasmatales bacterium | reverse complement strand
ATGCTTTATATTTTGGATTAGATGAAAATAATAAATTAATACCTATATATTCACCTTCATTTAAGACTCTTACAATACAATCTTTACCTTTAGGTAATGATAATTTAGCTGTAATATGGCCTTTTTTAACATAAGATAGATAAAAGCAGATATCATTTTCGTTAAAAATGATATCTCCTTTTTTATATTTTTTAGTTATTAATTTAATTTGTGATAGAAGAAGATCTTTATCTTTGATATTTTCAAATATATCCATTATAATTTTGCCTTTTCATCATCACTAATTCTTTCACGAGCAATTGAAAGCATTAATTTAATTCTATTTTCTTGGTTAACCTTAGTTTGTGATGGGTCATAGTCTATTGCGATAATATTGGCATTTTCAAATGTTTTTCTAATTTTCTTCATTACGCCCTTACCACAAATATGATTTGGAAGGCATGAGAATGGTTGAACACAGATGATATTATCATAATTTGTTTCACAAAGCTCCATCATTTCAGCTGTAAGTAACCAGCCTTCACCCATTTTTACACCATGGTCTAGGACACCTTCTGACATGTCCTTTGTATATTTAAAATATTTCATAGGTGTAATATTAGTATTTTTCTTAATGGCTTTAACCATCATTTTTTCTCTTCTATGTAAATACCAAATAATGAATTTATTAATTATTGCGGCTTTTTTACTTCTTGCATATAATAAATGATCATAAATACCATTATATAATGTGTAGAAGACGAAACCAAATAGTCCTGGAACCATTGCTTCAGCATTTTCTGATACTAAGAAATCTTCTAGGTGGTTATTACCAAGTGCTGCATATTTAATATATATTTCACCTACAATACCAACCTTTGGCTTTGCATGTGATAAATCTAAATCTAGATTGCCAAAATCTTTAGCAATTAAATTTAAATTTTTCTTTAATGCTCTATAAGAAATACCTTTATTAATCTTAAATTGATCTAATAATTTTTTAACCCAAGAATCTACTAAATTTTTAGTATCTCCTATATTTTTTTCATAAGATCTTGTTTTATTTCTTAAATACATTAAATGGTCGCCATATGTCATGGCTGCAACAACCTTTTTAATTAAATTAAATGTAATATCTAATCCTGCATCCTTTTCAAGGTTTGCAGCATTTAATGATAATACAGGTATAAAGCCATAGCCAGCTTTAATTAAAGCTTTTCTTAAAAGGTGGATATAATTAGAAGCTCTACAGCCTCCACCTGTTTGAGTTATTAATAATACTAATTTATCATGATCAGTTCTATGATTTAAATTATCAATAAATTGACCAATAACTAATAGTGCAGGGAAGCAGGTATCATTGTGAACATATTTCAATCCTGTTTCAACTACATCTTTTCCTTCATTTCTACATATTTCAACCTTATATCCTGCCTGTGTTAATACGCCTTCAAATAAAGCCATATGTATATCAAGCATAGAAGGGATTAAAATTGTATGGTCTTTAACCATTGAACGATTAAATTTAGGGAATTGATAATTATCATCAATATATGGTTCAAGAGATTTATCTTTCTCCATTTTTATCCTCCCTTTGTTTTAAGGCTGCGAAAAGACTTCTTAAACGAATCTTTACTGCACCTAAATTTGTAATTTCATCAATTTTGATTTGTGTATAAATCTTATCCTTTGCTTCAAGTATTGATTTACATTCATCTGTTGTAACAGCGTCAAGTCCACATCCAAATGATACTAATTGAACTAAATTCATATCCTTTTCATGTGTACAATATCTTGCAGCCTGGAATAATCTTTGGTGATAAGTCCATTGATTTAATATTCTTACTGGGAATTTATCTTCTAGGTAAGATACACTTTCTTCAGTAATAACTGTTGCACCAAGTGATGCGATAAGCTTATCAATACCATGGTTAACCTCAGGATCTGTATGATAAGGTCTTCCTGCAAGAACTATTATTTGTCTTCCTTTTTCTCTAGCATTAGAAACAAATTCTTTAGCTTTATTTCTAATATCAGTTAAATAATTTTTATATTCTTCAAAAGCTAAATCAATTGATTTATTAACATCCTTTTGTTTTATACCACTAAAATATTTAGATAATATTTCTTTCATTTTAGTTTTTAATACCTTAGGATCATCTAGGGTAATAAAATCACTAATGAAATTAATATTCTTTATTGCATCAACATTATTAATAATATTTTCTGGGTAATATGCAACAATAGGGCAATTATAATGGTTATCACCTATACCCTTATGACCATTTTCATCAATATTATATGTCATAGAAGGATAGAAGATATTTTTATATCCTTCATTCATTAATTTTTCAATATGTCCATGAACTAATTTAGCAGGGTAGCATACTGTATCTGATGGGATAGTATGAACACCTAATCTAAATATTTCTGCATTAGAAAATCCTGATGATACTACATTAAATCCCATATTTTTAAAGAATGTATACCAAAATGGAAATAGCTCATACATATTTAAGCATAAAGGAATTGCGATAGTGCCACGCTTTGCATCTGCAACCTGATTATATGATGATAATCTTTCTCTCATAAATTCATATAAATTTTCACCCTTAGAATCAGCTTTAATACCAAGTGGCTTTTCACATCTATTTCCTGATATGAATTTATTTGGATTATCATTAAATGTATTAATTGTTAATAAGCAATGGTTTGAACAACCATTACAATTAATATTAATTACATCATGCTTAAATGATTTTAATTGTTCCTTACTAATAGTAGAAGTATGTTCAACTTTTAATGATTTTGCATATAATGCTGCACCATAGGCACCCATTAAGCCTGCGATATTAGGACATACTACATCAATTCCTAATTCCTTTTCAAAGGCTCTTAATACAGCTTTATTTAAGAATGTACCACCTTGTACAACAATGTTTTTACCAAGCTCTTCCTTAGATGCAACTCTTATAACCTTATATAATGCATTTTTAACAACTGAAATTGATAAGCCTGCAGAAATATTGTCCATTGTTGCACCATCTTTTTGAGCTTGCTTAACAGAAGAATTCATAAATACTGTACATCTTGAGCCAAGATCTACTGGCTTTTTAGCCATTAAGCCTAATTTAGCAAAATCTTCAATTTTATATCCTAATGCATTTGCAAAAGTTTGTAAAAATGATCCACAGCCAGAAGAACAAGCTTCATTTAAGAAAATATTTGCGATAGCTTTATTTTCTATTTTGAAGCATTTAATGTCTTGTCCTCCAATGTCGATAATAAAATCAACATTAGGCATGAATTTAGATGCAGCCATGTAGTGAGCCATTGTTTCAACAATACCACCATCTAGCATAAATGCATTTTTAACTAAATCCTCACCATAACCTGTTGCAGCTGAAGAAACAATATTCATATTAGGATATTTTTTATATAAATCATCAAATATATCCTTAATAACTGATACAGGATTACCTTTATTAGGATTATATGATGCAAATCTTATATTTCCATCCTCATCAACAAGAACGAATTTTAATGTTGTTGAACCTGAATCAATACCTAAATATAAAGGCTTTGTATAATTATCCAAAGGAAGAGTTTCAACTCTATCCTTATCATGTCTCTCTAAAAATTCTTGATATTCCTTTTCATCATTAAATAATGGTGAATTATAAGCATAAGTAGACTTATTAGTAAATATTTCTAAATTTTCTAAAGTCTTTTTAATTGATATTTTTTCTTTTGCACAATATGCAGCACCAAGTGCAACATAATATAGTGAATTTTCAGGTGAAATACCATTAGTATTTAATACCTTATCAAATGCAACCTTTAATTCTGATAAGAATGTTAAAGGCCCACCTAAATATGCAACCTTACCTTTAATTTCTCTTCCTTGTGCAAGACCACCAATTGTTTGGTTAACTACAGCATAAAAAATAGAAGCAGCAATATCTTGTTTAGATGCTCCTTGGTTTAAAAGTGGTTGAATATCACTTTTTGCAAAAACACCACATCTTGAAGCGATAGAATAAAGCTTTTGGTGTTCACTTGCAAGACCATTTATTTCAGTAATATCAACATTTAATAATGTTGCCATTTGGTCAATAAATGCGCCAGTTCCACCAGCACAAGAACCATTCATTCTAACCTCAAGACCATCGGTTAAGAATAAAATTTTAGCATCCTCACCACCAAGCTCAATAATACAATCAGTACCAGGAATTAGCTTATTTGCGGCAATTCTTGTTGAATAAACCTCTTGAACGAATTGAATTCCAAGTCCTTCGGCAATACCCATGCCGGCACTTCCTGAAATGGCTAAATTAACCTCATCAGGTACAATATTTTCTTTTATAAGCTCGCTGAGCTTTAAAATAATATTATCTTTAATATGAGAGTAGTGTCTTTTATAGTCTTTATAAATAATGTTTTCGTTTTCGTCTAGAACAATTGTTTTTATTGTTGTAGAGCCTACATCTAATCCAATTTTAAACATTAATGTGCCACCTCTTAAAAAAATATAGAAACATTATAAGCATTATAGCATAAAAAGTCAAAATGGTTAAATTATTTTACTTTTTATTTATAAAATAAACATTCATTTTTTTTGTTGTATCAAATAAAGCTTTAATGTATAATTAGAGCATAATGGAAAATTTCGTCCATAAATAAAGAGGTATCATAATGAAAAAACGTTTCGCTATATTAACAGCTTTATTAATGTTATTGATGATTACACTTATGGCATGTAAAAAGGAAGGCTCAGGCTTAAGTGGTGATAATATTGATGTAAAAGCAACTACTACAACATCATCAATCACATTAAAATATACATTCCCTACAAATGAAAATATTAAAAAAGGAACTGCAAAATTATCTGTTAAATATTATTTAGTTACAGAAGATGAAGATGATAATGATGATTATAAGAGCTATAAGGATTTAGATTTCTCTGGTAAATCAGTTATCACAAGCTATGAATTAACATTTAACAATCTAGATTCAGCAACTGAATATAGATTTGAATTATATTTAACATTTGATGGAGATACATCAGTTTTAAGAAATGATAAATTTAAAACATCTTCAAATAATACAGAAGATGATGCAATATCAATTAAGAATGCAGAAGATTTCTTAAATAGCATTCAACAAGAAGGATATTATACTTTAGAAAATGATATTGATTTTGCTGGTAGTACAGTAACTTTACCATTCAATGCTACAAATAAATTTAAAGGTACATTTGATGGTAATGGTAAAACAATTAAAAATTTTGTATTAGAATCAAATACAGATATTGGCTTATTTAGATTTACTGATGGCGCAACAATTAAGAATTTAACAATTGAAAATGCAACAGTTAGTGCTTCAAGATCAGGCTTTGATGGTGGTATCTTAATTGGTGAAGCATCTAAGACTATTGTTGATAATGTTACAATTAAAGATTCTAACATGACAGTTGAATGCGATCTTGCATCAACAGCATATCGTTTAGGTGGCTTAGTAGGCTATGCAGATGGTGGCTTATTTACAAATAATAAAGTTGAGAATTTCAATTTAAAATTAACTAAATCATCATTAAATGTTATTTGTGGCTTATATGTTGGTGAAATTACAGGTGAAGCTTTAGGTAAACCAGGCGAAGAGGCACCTTCAATCATTTCAAATTCAAGCGCAATTGGAACAATTAAGGCTGCATTAAATTATGAAACATCAACACAAGGTATTAATTATGTTGGAGGCTTTGTAGGAAACGTTGGTACTCCATCAGCAATTAAAGATTGTTATTCAGATAATGAAATTGTAATTTCAAAATATACAATGTCAACAAATACATCATATAATAATTTCACTTTAGCAGTTGGTGGCTTTGCAGGAACTAACGCTAGAGGATCAGGTTCAATTGATATTGAAAATTGTTTAGCAATTACTTCAATGGAATTACATGCAGGTCCTATTGCAGAAGATGCCGCAATTGTTGCAAATTATTCTGATTATAAAATTTCTAAAAATAAAGTAAATGTTTCAGGCTTCTTAGGATTAGCATATGATCCATTTAATAAAATTTCAGAGTCTTATGTATATTATAAGGATGAAACATTTGTTAATATGCTAGCTAATGATGAATATTCAAAGGCTACAAGTTATAGTGCAGATGAAACATATTACGAATTAGTATCTGATACATATGTTGAAAAAACAGATGTAACTGAATCTAATTTTTCAAATTATTATTTACCAGAAGTTAATACAGCAGAATATTCTTCAGAAAAGAATTATTATATTCTAGCAGAAGAAAATACATTAACTAAAGTGAATATTACTGAATTTGAAGATGGTGTAACATATTATTTATTAAATAAGGCTACAAGCTTTAATTCAAATAAAGATTATTATGAAACAGAAGATGGTGAAGAATTTACTTTAGCTGAAGATGTTACAGAAAAGACATTCTCAAATTATTACACTAAAGGTACAAGAAAGATTTATGTAGTTGATTTTGCATCTCCAGAAGGAAGCTCAAAATTTATTGAATGTCAAACATCAAATAATGGTGCAACATATGAGCATCTTAATGCTGATATTAAAGCTTATTTAACTGACAATTATTTATTATAAAAATTAAAAAAGAGCGTCATCGCTCTTTTTCTCTAAAAGGGGTTATCATTATGGCACTTAGAATTTATAATTCATTAACAAATAAAATGGAAGAATTTATTCCTCAAAATAAAAATAAAGTTAATATGTATGTATGTGGGCCTACAGTTTATAACTATATACATATAGGTAACGCAAGACCAGTTATTTTTTATGATATGCTAAGAAGATATTTAGAATTTTGTGGATATGAAGTAAATTATGCATCAAATATCACTGATATTGATGACAAAATTATCAATAAAGCAATTGAAGAAAATAAAACTGAAAAAGAAATATCAACATTTTTTGAAAATCAATATTTTAAAGATTGCCAAACAGTTGGTTCACAAAAGCCTAAATTAATTCCACATGCAACTGAATATATTCCAGATATGGTTAATTTCATTGATGAATTAATTAAAAAAGGATATGCATATGAAATTGATGGAGATGTTTTCTTCCGTGTATCTAAAATTGAAGATTATGGCTGTCTTTCAAATCAGGTTAAAGAGGATTTAGAATCAGGTGCAAGAATTGATATTAATGATAAGAAAGAAAGTCCACTTGATTTTGCATTATGGAAAAAGACAGATAAAGGTATTAAATTTGAATCACCATTTGGCCTAGGAAGACCAGGCTGGCATACTGAATGTGTATGTATGAATCATCGTTTATTTGGTGATACACTTGATATTCATGGTGGTGGAATGGATCTTAAATTCCCACATCATGAAAATGAAATTGCCCAATGTGAAGCATTATATCATCATCATTTAGCTAAATATTGGATTCATGTAGGAAGATTAGACCTTAAGGGTGAAAAGATGAGTAAATCTTTAGGTAATGTTATTTATGTAAAAGACATTAATACTAAAGAAGAGGGTATGATTTTACGTTCATTAATTTTATTTTCACCATATAGAAGTATTATTTCATATACTGATGAATTAAAAGATCAATATAAAAAAGAATATGAAAAATGGCAAAGATGCTACAAGAATTCATTATATACATTGATGTATTTAAATAAAGAAACAGCTAATTTAAATGAAGATGATATTAATAAATTTAAAGAAGCTATGGATGATGATTTTAATGTTCAAAATGTTTTAACATTATTAAATGATATTCAAAAAGCAATTAATGTATCTTTAAGAAATAAAGATTATGATGAGCTTGCAGTAAAAACTAATACATTTAAAACTATTTTAGATGTTTTAGGAATTAATTTATTTATTGAAAGAATGAACGATAAACAGCTTGATACATATCGTAAATGGATGGATGCAAGAAATAATAAAGATTTTGAAAAAGCTGATTTATATCGTAATGAATTAATATCATGGAACATACTATAGATCCTAAATTATTAAATGGTTTATCTTTAGCATATATTGGGGATTGTGTTTACGAAATATATGTAAGAAAGCATTTCATTTTTAAAGGATATAGCAAAGTAAATGATTTACATAACCTTCAGCAAATATATACTAAGGGCGAGAGACAATCATTTTATGTGCATTATTTATTAAATAATGATATACTTAAAGAAGATGAAATCGAAATATATAAAAGAGGTAGAAACTCACATATTCATTCACGTAGAGCAAATATGGATGTTAAAACATATTTAGAGGCTACTGGATTTGAAGCATTAATTGGTTATTTATATTTACAAAATAATATTTCTAGATTAGAAGAATTAATAAATTTAATTTTTAAATTAGGAGAAAAAGATGAAAGACTTTAATCTTGATAATATGTCTGATGATGAACTAAAGAAGGCTTTAGATGAATCATCATTCCCTGAAGAAGAAAAAGTGAATATTGATGACGATGATTCTTCTTCAATTATTGAGATAAAGGATATCGAAGATACTAAAGAATTATCTAGAGAAGAAAAACGTCAAAGACAAGCTGAATTAAAGGTTCAAAGAAAAAATGATAGAGAGCTTTTAAAGCAAAGAAAGAAAAATAGAAAAGAAGCTATTAAAAACAATATTGAAATTAAAAGAGTAGAAGCTCCTTATGATAAAGGCTTAACAAATGAAGAATTTGAAGAAAGAATGTCTTTAAATTTATGTAATAGAACAAAGAAAAAGACTTCTAAATCCTTAGGTAAAATATTTGTTTCTAATATTTGTACATTCTTTAACTTCTTAATTTTCTTTTTAGCAGCTTTATTAATATTTGTTAATGCATATTTAGATTTAACATTCTTACTTATTGCAGTATGTAATATCATAATTGGTATTATTCAAGAAATAAGAGCAAAGAATATGATTGATAAATTATCATTAATGACATCACCTACTGCATCAGTTGTAAGAGATGGTGAAGAGCATGAAATATCTACTGCTGATATCGTAATAGATGATATTATTGTCTTAAGAAGTGGTAATCAAATTCCTGCCGACTCAATTGTTGTAGAAGGCGACATTGAAGTTAATGAATCATTATTAACAGGTGAATCTGAGCCAATTGTTAAGCATCCTGGAGATAATTTATTATCAGGCTCATTTGTTGCATCAGGAACATGCTATGCAAGAGTTGAGCATGTTGGTCAAGATAATTATATTGAAAAATTATCTAATCAAGCTAAAGCTTATAAAAAGCCAAAAAGTGATTTGCTTGGATCATTAAATTTAATTATTAAGGTTATGACTGTTCCTGTCATTGTACTTGGTACATTATTATTTATTATTATGTATTTTAGACAGGATCAAACATTCACATATTCAGTTAGAAAGATGTGTGGTGCTGTAATTGGTATGATTCCATCAGGATTATTCCTAATGGCATCTATAGCATTAACAGTAGGTGTATTAAATCTTGGTCAGAAAAATGTATTAGTTCAGGAATTATATTGTATCGAAATGCTTGCAAGAGTTAATTGTATATGTCTAGATAAGACAGGTACAATTACTGATGGTACAATGAAGGTTCGTAATGAAATTAATTATAATAAGGAATATGAGCTTAAAACAGGCGATATAATATCCGCACTTTTAAATGCTACAAAGGATAATAACTTTACATCTAAAGCATTAAAATCAAGATATGGTAATGAATTTACACTAAAGGAAACAGGTGTTATCGTATTTAATTCAAAAATTAAATATGAAGCCGCAAGCTTTGAAAAATATGGCACATTTATTTTAGGTGCTCCTGAATTTGTATTACAAGAAGGATATAAAAAGTATCAAAAAGAAATTGAAAGATATGCAAAGCTTGGATATCGTGTATTATCACTTGTAAGAATGGATGGTGATATTGTTGATAACAATACACTTCCTAATTCTAAAATGGAATTATTATCATTAATATTAATTGAAGATAATATTCGTCCTGATGCAAGAAAGACTATTGAATATTTCATTGAATCAGGAGTAGAGGTTAAGGTTATTTCAGGTGATAACCCAGTTACAGTATCTAAAATAGCTGAAAGAGCTGGTGTATTAAATTATGATAAATATGTATCTTTAGATGGTATGACAGATAACGAGGTTATCCTATCAGCTGCAAGATATAATGTATTTGGTCGTGTTACACCACATCAAAAGAAATTATTAGTTCAAACATTAAAGAAAATGGGCAAGACAGTTGCTATGACAGGTGATGGTATCAACGATATTTTAGCCTTAAAGGAAGCTGATTGCTCAATTGCTATGGCATCTGGCTCAGATGCTGCAAGAAATTGCTCACACTTAGTATTAGTAGATTCAAATTTTGATTCAATGCCTTATGTTGTTGCAGAAGGTAGAAGAGTTATTAATAATATAACTAAAGTTTCTGCATTATTCTTAACTAAGACATTCTTCTCATTATTTTTAGCAATTCAAGGATTAATGACAGGAGTTTATCCTTTATCTGCAAATCAATTCTTCATGATTGATTTATTCTGTATTGGTTTACCATCATTATTCTTAGTAATGGAACCAAATAATAGTCCATTTAAAGGTAAATTTATTGTCAACGTCATGAAAGAAGCACTACCGGGTGCCTTCACTGTATTAATTATTTCAATTATTGTATTTGCGTTAACTAAATCATTATATTTTGATGATGTTACAAGAACTACAATAATTGTCATTTCTGCAACTCATACATGTATGATGGTTCTATTTAAGATTTGTAAGCCATGGAATAAATTACATCGTATATTAGTTACAGTATGCTATACATTATTCTTAATATGTATATTCTTAATTCCAAAATTATTTGAATTAAGACCATTAACATCATATTCAGAATATTATTCTAGTGATGCAAAAATAGTATCAATTAAAAATTACCCATCAATTAACATATCAGATGATTATACATATGTAATGGATGGTAAGATAGTTTATTATTATCCAAAGAATGTAGATGGAACATATTCATCTAATGCAGTAAGCTTAAAGGTTGATAACAACAATACAACTGATACATTAACTGCAAATTATATGAATTCTTCAACATCTAATACATTATATTATGCAATTAATGGCAAAATAACTAATCGCAAATTAGATTTACCTGATTTATCATTTGATGAAAATGGTTTAATATATGTGTCTGGTTATAAAATTGACAATTTCAATTATGAAGATAATTTTGAAGATAATTTATATCTAGATTCAAGTGGACGTATGTATTATAAAAACCAAAAAAATTATGTAAAAATCTCTTTAACAAGAGAAAATTCATATTATGGATATTATACTCCATATGGAAAAGAAACATCTGGTAATAGCCATATTAAGACATATTCTTTAATGCCTACTATTGAAATTAAAGGAAGCAATTATATTATTAATGGTGATAATTCACAAGAATATAAATATAAGGTTCCTGATAAATTTATCAATGATGCATTAAAAAGTGATATTGAACCTGAAATTAAAGCCCATAAGAATCCTGAAACAGGCGATAATATGCAAGGTGTATATGAGCTTTGGATTAATGGTGTTCAGGTTAAAAGAACATATAATGATCCATCAAGAGAAGATGAAGAATATTTAATTGTTATTCCAAAGATTTCTAAAGCATTATCTGAATCAGGAACTGATAAAATGCATATTGAAGCTAAAGAAACAGGATTAAATATTGCAGAATTATTTGGTGAAAAGGTTAGCTTACCTGGAAATGTAATAGGTTATAATTTCTATGATTCTAGTGATAATTTATTAACATATAATAAAAATGAAAAGCAATTCTATAATGGAGAAGAATTACTTGACGCCTTTGCATTTGCAAATTTCCCAACAAATAATTATGCTTCATATAGATCTACAACTGATACAGTATTTACTGCAGAAAAAGTTGAATTAAGTGTTGGTAAATATGATGGAACAACATTAGTTGAAAATGATAAATTCTCTGTTAATACTGGAGATAGATTAAATAGTATTGTTACATCATGCTCACTTGATGATAAATTCTATGGCCCTGAAATAAAGCATACAACAAAAGATCATTATATAATTGATGATTATTATACAGATTATAGTGCAAATGAAAATTATATTGATAATTTATTAAATTTAAGAAGTGATGTTACTGCAGATGATTATTATTTAGTCATTGGTAATTTAAAAACTAATTATAAATTTGATCAAAATGCCGTAGTTGTAACAAAGGGTGGCACTATAAGAGAATTATCAATTTCAAGTAAAATATTTGTATTAATGCTATGCTTACTTGCATCTCCATTAATTAAATTATTTACAAATTTAATCCCATGGATTGTTAAAGGATTTAAGTCATTAAGAGAATATTTAATTAAAATTAATCCAACAATTGGTGGAAAGTAGGAATAATGCCTAGAAATAGGCATTATTTTTGACTGAAAATCATATAGAATATATTTATATTTTATTTTTTTAATAAAGAAAGGATTATTATGAAAAAAAGAAAGATAATTTTAGGATTATTTTTAGTTGCAACTGCCGCAGTCACACTTGCATCTTGTGGTAAAGAAAAAGAAGATAAAAGAGATACTAAAACAGTTGAAACTTCAGCTGAAGTTTCAACATCTACTGAAGTTTCAACTTCTACTAGTGCACAAACAAGTACATCTACAGAAACATCTACATCAACATCTACTGTTGAAACATATACTGTAACTTATCATTCAGATCATGGTACCCTACCTCAACCTTTAACAGGTGTAACAAAATTACCTAATCCATTACCTATATTAACTGATTCTGATTATGATTTTGTAGGTTGGTCAGAAACTGAAGGTGGAATTGAAACTGTTGATGATGGTATGGCTATTTCATCTAATATTGATTTATATGCAGTTTGGGCAGTAAAGACATATTTATAACTTATCATAGTGAATATGGTGGAGGATATACAATTAATTTCGTATCATTTGAAATTTATGAAGAAAATAGTGTTCCAACAGTAGCATCTATTGATGCAACAGTTACAGCTGGTGATGCTTCAATTTCTATTTCAGATGTTAAATCAACTGATACTGATGGTAATATTATTTCTTATGATCAATATACAAAATTGTAAAAAATGTATTTGTTGATGTTGATCATCAACATGGCGAGCCAGAACCAAATATGTAATAATTAATCAGTGAGATGATGGTTTAATATCATCTCACTTTTTTAATTGTTAAATTCAGTCTTTTTTTCTCAATTATAAATTATTGTTTTTAACATGTTTTATGTTTATAATAATTGTGTACTGGATTGGTGAATAGCATGATAAAAATATATGGTAGAAATTCTTTGTATGAGGCTGTTAGATATAAAGCCCCTATTAAGAATATTATTTTAAGTGATACTGTATTAAAAAAAGATAATAAGATTATAGAATTAATTAAAGATAATGGCTATAAATATGAAATAAAGCCTAATTCTTTTTTTAATAATGAAAAGAATTCTCAAGGCTATATTGCATATAGAGAAGATTATAAAACATATAATATTGAAGATTTAACATCATTTAAAAAGGATTTAGGTAGAGTTGTTATTTTAGATGGTGTTATAGATCCTCATAATTATGGTGCAATATTAAGATCTGCTGAATGCTTTGGATATGATTTAGTTATATTACCTAATAATAGATCTTGTCCTTTATCAGAAACTGTAGTTCATGTATCTGAAGGCGCAGTTGAGCATATTAAGATTATGTATGTTAATAGTCTTCAAAATGCTTTAAAGATTTTAAAGGATATTGGATATTGGATTGTATCAACTGATATGAATGGTACATCAAGATTTTCTGATATTAAAAAGGATACCTCTTTAGCAATTGTAATTGGTAATGAGGGAAAAGGTATTTCTAAGACTGTTAGAAATGAATCTGATTATATATTACAAATACCAATGAAGGGCCATGTTAATAGCTTAAATGCTTCTGTATCTTGTGGAATTGTACTTTACGAATTAATGAATTGATAATATTTAATGATTATGCACTCTTATATTATTTTAAGGAAGAAAATAATTATTATGCTAGGGATTTTATGTTAAAAAAATATACTCCCTATATTAAAAAGAATATTAATTATTTTATTCCTTATAGTAATAAAAAGGATGATTTATTTATAGAATGCTTATTAACATTATTAAAATGTATTGATTTTTATGATAATAGTATGGATGTATCTTTCTTTACTTATTTTGCGATAAGCTTAAGAAGGACTATTAATCGTGAATTAAAAAGAAGCTATTACAAAGAATACATATTAGAAGAAGAATCTTATTTTGAAGATGATACTCCTTCATATAATTTATATAAGGGTGAAAGATTATTTGAAGATAAATTATTACAAAATATATATAATGAATGTGTTATAGGTAATATGTCTATTTTAGAATATTCTAAATATTATAATGTTTCATATTATATTGTTAAGAAGAAATATAATGATATTATTAGCTACTTAAAGCTAATTTTCCATTGACATAAGAGTCAAAGTGATTTAAAATAAATCAAAGCTTGGAATATTAGCTTTTTTATTTTGCTTTGCAGAAGGAGGTCTTTTTTATGAGAGATAAGGTTATACTTGTTTGTCAGGAATGCTTAAATCGTAATTATACGACAACTAAATCAGCTCAACAAAAGGGCGAAAGACTAGAATTTAAAAAATTCTGCAAATATTGTAATAAATATACTATACATAAGGAAACAAGATAATGGAAGATAATAAAGAAAAAGATCTAAATGAAGATTTATCTAGCGAAGAAAAAGTTAATAATGAAGAAAAACCATTAGAAGAAAAACCTGAAGAAGCT
>JAILBI010000051.1 GCA_024681175.1 Acholeplasmatales bacterium | reverse complement strand
CATATTTCATTAAGGATTTTAATAAGCGCGAAGGAATTTATTATAATACACGTAGCTTCTATGAAAAATATTATGTGACTAGTAGTATTTCACCATATTTTATGAGTGATTTAGCACTTAATTTCAATACATATAATCACTCTAAGTATCAAGACTTAATAGATTTATATGCTGAATCTATGGGTAGTGATTATTATGATACATATAGTGATTTTAAAAATAATGGTATATTAGTTGAATCAAATGAAGAAGATAATTATGATGGTGGATTTACAACATATTTACCCGCACTTGAAAAGCCTGTTATGTATTTAGGAAACACAAGCTATCAGACTCCATTTGTATATATCCATGAATTTGGACATTATTATAATTTTACAAAAGCTGGTAGAAAAGAAATTACACTTGATCTTTGTGAAACTCATTCCCAAGCTAATGAATTGTTATTCTTGGATTATATTTTATCTAAAACAACTAAGTTTAATAATAGAGAAATTAATCATATAATAGCCCAAAAATTAGAATATTTTACAAAGATGGCTATTTATACATCCCTAATTGGAATAATTGAATTAGAGGCATATAATAAGGGTGTAGTAGATGAAGAAACAATATCTACAATTATATCTGAAACCGCAAGAGCATTTTTCCCTAATATATTTGAAATATTTAGAGAATCAGCTTTAAAGTCATATATAGAAAGTATTTTAATTGATCATCCTATGTATTATTTTTCTTATTCAACTTCAATTATTTCATCTTTAAATCTATTCTTTATTTCATTAAATTCATATGATAATGCTAAAGAAAAGTATTTATATATTCAAAGTTATGATAATTATGATGGATTTGTTAATACACTAGCAAATGCTGGATTAAAAAATCCATTTGAAGAAGAAATCTTTATTGATTTAAGTCAACTATTCGATAGAATAAAATAATAATTGGAAGAGTGAAAAACTCTTCCTTTTCTTTTTGCAATAATAACTTTATTATTGTATAATTTTAGCGAGGTTTTTAAAATGTTAAAAAAATTAATTCCAGATGAATTCTATGAATCAGTTTATGATATTCCTTATGAGGAATTATATAAAAGTGGAAAAAGACTTATCATGGCTGATATGGATAACACTTTAATTTCATATAAAGAAACTCTTCCAAGTGAAAAGCTTTTAGAATTAAAGAAGAGAATTGAAGATATTGGATTTGAAATAATAATTGTTTCAAATTCTAGAAAGAAGCGTGTTGATAATTTTGCAAATGCTTTTAATGTAAAATATCAAAAATTTTCTACTAAGCCTTTAAAGCGTGGTATTAAAAGAGCTATGAAAAAGGTTGCATCTAAAAGATATTCAAAAGATGAGTGTATCTTAATTGGTGATCAATTAATGACTGATGTTTATGGCGGTAAAAGATGTAAGCTTACAGTATTCTTAATTGACGCTATTGATAAGAGTACAGATATAGGACCTACTAGATTTAATAGAAAGCTAGAAAAATTCTTTTTAAAGAGAATAAAAAAGAAATATCCAGATTTATATAATGAAAAACTATCTCAATATGGTGGTGATTTAATTGATAATAAGAAAATGTAAGGGCTGTGGTGCTGTCTTACAAGATACAGAAAGTGAAAAGGCAGGATTTATTCCTAAGCTAACAGATGAATCTAAATATTGTAAAAGATGCTTTAGAATGATGCATTATAATGAATTACCTAAGATTGTCGCTTCAAATAGTGATTATGAAAAGGTAATTGATGATGTAATTAAGAAGAATGGTTTAATTGTTTTTGTCGTTGATATATTCCAATTTAAATCAACATTCTCAAAAACAATGATTGATAAGCTAAGAAATAAAAATGTTATTTTGGTTGCGAATAAATATGATGTATTCCCTAAAAGTACAAATATTGAAAATATAGTTAATTGGTTATCTCGTCAATGTGAAAAGATATTCTTTAGAGTAGATGCTATCCATATTGTATCAAGTAAAAAGGGATATTTTATTGAAGAATTAACTAATACAATCGATTTAGCTAGAAAAGGAAGAGATGTTTATTTTGTTGGCTGTGCTAATGTAGGTAAATCATCTTTAATTAATGCATTATTAAAGAAGAATACATCTATTACAGATGATGTAATATCAACATCTAATATTCCAGGTACTACATTAAATGAAATAAGAATTCCTTTTTTTGATGATGGTAAGGCTTTAAATGATACACCAGGTTTAATTAATGAATATGATGCATTAGGTAAATTATTACCAAAATCATATGAAAAGATATGTCCTAATAATGAAATTAAACCTATTACATTTCAAATTACTGATGGTAATTCAATTTCATTTGCTGGTTTAGGTGCTTTATCTTTTAAAGCAGAGGATAGAATATCAGTTATAGTATATGCATCTAATAATTTATATATCCATAGATGTAAAACAGAAAGATTAGATGATTTATATGCTAATAACTTAGGTAAATTATTAAATCCTCCTCTTGAAAGTGAAATTGATAATATTGAATATGAAACTATTGAAGTAGATATTAGTGATAAAAAAACTAATATTTGGTTTTCAGGTTTTGGCTTTGCAGAAATAATAGGTAAATGTAAAGTTACTGTAAAATATATTAAGAAAACTGAGGTATATGTTACAGATGCAATCATTTAAGGAATTAAGAATAAAAGCTAAAGAGGTTTTAGAAGAACATTATAAAGATAAGAATCCTAAAAGATTAGCTCATATATATGGGGTTGCTGAAATGGCTGAATTTTTAGCAAATAGATATGGAATTGATCCTGATATGGCATCTATTGCAGGTTTGATGCATGATTATTCAAAATATGACAATTTTGATGAATTAAAGGATTTACTAACTAAAGAAGATCAAAAAGAATGTGAAAAATATCCATTCTTATATCATGCTTATTTATCAGCTATCTTTTTTAAGAAGTTAATTTCAGATAATGATGATATATATAATGCCATTAGATATCATGTATTTGGAAGACCAAATATGAATATGTTAGAGGCAGTAATAATGATATCTGACTTTACTGAAAAGAATAGAACATATGATGATTGTATTAAATGTAGAAAAATATTAGTAGAGGATAATGATATTGATTTAGCAATATATGAATCTTTGCTTGCAACTAAAAGACATTGTTTAAATGAGGGTAATCCTATTCACCCAAAACAGGCTTTAGTTTTAGAAGAATATGAAGAAAAAATAAGGAGTAGAAAATGACATTAGAAGAAATATTAATTGATTGTACTAAAAAGGTAAAGGGGCATGATATCTTAGTTTATGATATGATGCAAAGAAGTCCTTTTTACGATAAGATGATTTTAGCATCTGTTGATTCTATTAGACAGGCTAACGCAGTAGTATCTTATATTGAGGATGCTTTTAAGGAAACTAATTATAAAATTAGAAATGTTGAAGGTGGAAATTCATCTTGGGTATTAGTAGATTGTAATGATATTATTTTATCTATTTTTACAGAAGAAGAAAGAGAACATTTCGCATTAGAAAAAATCTATATGGATTTTCCTGTAACAAAAATTGAAGATTAAAAATGTTAGTAGACACTAAAAAGGTGTTTATTAACATTTTTTCTTTTTTTTGATTATTTTCACACCTTTAAATAAATACTATTCAATATTATGTGTTATAATGATGTTGTAGTTTGCGATTAATTTAATAAAAGAAGAGAGGATAGAAAAATGATTGAAACAAAGAAATTAAATGATTCCACACTAAAAAGAATTACGAAATCAGATAATACATACGAAGATATACATATTACTGACGTACCATCTAATGTAATTTCTGAAGGAACTCTAATTACAGATTCAGTTCTTGGAAATATTAATTATAAAGATGATAGTCATCTTGAATTTTCAAAAATATCATCTGAAAGTATCCCAATACCAGCTAGTGGGAAATGTATTATATATTCTACATCAGACGGTAAATTATATTGTGCAATTAATGGATATAATACATTTGAAATTTCAGCAATAACAGCATCAGATATCATTAAGAAAAATGGAACAACTTATGTAAATAATGGTGCACTTGAATATTTTAATATAAACAATGGAATTAGAGTTTTTTCTAATTCTACAAAAATAGGAGCAACACCAACACGAGCAACAGAGACAAATAGTATAATCGATGCCGCATATTTTGATATAACTGATGATGAAATAAAAGCGATAATAAATAATAGTACAAAGGTTGATATCGAGCCAGATTTTATTAAATTATTACATACAAGTTCATCATTAGAACTATCTAATGATAGATTTATATTAAGTGGTAAAAATACAAATATAGAAATTGATTCAACTAAAACTAGATTTAATTGTAATACAAATTTATCAAAGGCATCATATGGAAATAATAAAATAAGAATTGAATTAGAAGAGAATTTAGATATAAAAAATATATTGAATAATACAAATCTTTTTTCTATCTCTCAAAGTGGAAGTATTA
>JAILBI010000035.1 GCA_024681175.1 Acholeplasmatales bacterium | reverse complement strand
TATATTTCCTAAAAAGGAGAAAGCTTCGTTTCTTTCTCCTTTTTTATTTATTGTTGATTTAATACTTATTTTTCCATTTGGAGTATATAAATAAGTAATTCTTTGTTTTTCTTTATATAAAATAGATTTATATACAATACCTTCAGTTTTCATTATTTATAATTATTGATATCAAAACCAAATTCTTTTAAATAATTTGGTTTATCCT
This sequence comes from Acholeplasmatales bacterium, assembly GCA_024681175.1. Next base: position 4,210 of record JAILBI010000035.1, on the reverse strand, counting down.
TCCAATCCTTTTTAACTTTAACCCAAAGATCTAGATGGATAGATTTAGATAAAAGCTTTTTAATATCACTTTTAGCTAATTCTTTTACTCTTTTTATTTTTTCTCCACCCTTACCAATAATGATTTTCTTTTGAGAATCACGTTCACAATATATTGTCGCAAGAATATCAACTGAGCCATCTTCTAATGTCTTCATTGTATCAATTCCTACCGCAATTGAGTGAGGGATTTCCTTTTCAGTTTTATATAATAGCTTTTCTCTAATTATTTCAGAAACTAAAAATGGAGTATCATGATCTGATATTTGACCATCAGGATAATATTTAAATCCTAAAGGTAATTCTTTAACAATATCATTTAATAAAATATCAACATTTTTATTTTCCTTTAATGATATAGGATAAACACCTTTAAAATCATATAAATCTTTATATTTTGCAATAGTTAAATCAATATCATTAAAATGCTTTAATTGATCTACCTTATTTATTACTAAATATGCAGGTATATGGTGCTGTTTTAATCTTTCAAGGATAATTTCATCACCCTTTAATACTTCTTTAAGTGGTGTAGTCATAAATAAAACCATATCGGCATCTTTTGCAGATGTAAATGTTTCATTTTCCATTACATCATCAAGCTTTGTAGAGCCTTTATGTACACCTGGAGTATCTGTAAAAATTAATTGATATTCATCAGTAGTTTTTATACCTAATATATTATTTCTTGTAGTTTGTGGCTTATCTGATACAATGGCTACCTTTTTACCAACTACCTGATTTATAAATGTTGATTTACCAACATTTGGTCTACCTATTAATGCGATAAAGCCTGATTTAAAATTATTTTGCATTTAATACATCTCCACTAAATGAATTTGGGATTAAATCTTTTAATTTAAATATCTTATATTTATCTTTCATATTTGCGCATATAATTTCAGTATTAGGTAATAAAAGCTCACTCATTACCCCTCTACATGCCCCACAAGGTGTTAAAACATCTTCTGTGTCACCAATAACTAATAAAGCTAAAACATCTTCTTTATTTTTGCCTTCATTAGACATTTTAAATAATGCAGATCTTTCAGCACAAATAGTTAAACCATATGATGCATTTTCAACATTTGCACCTGAAATTAAAGTGCCATCTTTAAATATAATTAAGGCACCAACTTTAAATTTTGAATATGGTGCATATGCCATTTTTCTTATTTCTTTTGCTTTAGATATATATTCTAATATTTCTTTTTTATTCATCTTTTAATACCAAAATTATTTAAAATATCATCTTGTTTTTTAAACATGATTTCTTCATCTTCTTTTGTTTGATGATCATATCCACATAAATGTAGATAGCCATGAACAGATAAAAATAAGAATTCTCTTAATGGTGAATGACCATATTCTTTAGCTTGATCATAGGCTCTTTTAACACAAATAAATATTTCACCTAAATCTTTAGAATTTTGCATCTCTTCATCATCACAATTAGCAAAGCTAATTACATCTGTAACACGATCTATTTTACGATAATTTTTATTTAATTCTTTTATTTCATCTTCATCTACAAAGATGATAGAAAAATATTTTTTAGAATTAAATGTTTTAAATAATTTTTTCATTTCATGAATATATTTAAATACATTTTCATTTGTATTATTATAAAAATTAATTCTCATATTTAGTCCTTATTTTCATTTAATAAATCTTCAAAAGATTTATATTGCTCAGCCTCTTTTTCTTTTAAATGTCTCATTACAACAATTTTTTCAATCATTAATTTTATAGTTTTGTCTAAAGCTGATTCTTTAGAATAATCAGCTGCACAAACTGAATTAATTCTTTTATCTTTTACAAGCTGAGATACTTTATTTTTATCCTTAGGAGGATATATTGCAATAGAATGTCCTCCCTTTTCTCTTATTAATTTCATACAAGGTATATCAGTTAATCCATCACCAATATAAATCATATTTTCATAAGGTATTTTTTTAGTATCTGATTTTTTATTTAAATTTTCATCATCTCTTATATCTAAAACACCTTTAGATATTCTAAATATAAATTGTGTTTTTTGAGTGAAATTAATTGTTAATGAAGGCCATATTGCAACACCATATTGATTATATAAAAATTCACATCCATATATTTCTTTAAAATATTTTGCAACAGTAGTACCTCTAATAATATCAGAAATACCTGACGAAATAATATAATGCTCTACAACTGCATCATGCTTTTTAGCATATTCATTAATGCGTGAAAAAAATGTAGATACACCCTTATGTAATTTAATAGCCTTGCCACATTTCATTAAATATTCTTTAGTTAATGGAATGCTTTTTTCTTGGCATTTTTTCACCATTAAATACATATAAGCTAAAATCTTATCCATTTTATATTCTTTAACGATTTCACCAACCTCAGTCCAAAAATCAGGAGGATTCATTCCAAGGTTTTGAATGAATGTGTAATTTTGCATATCATTTTCAGATAAAGTTTTATCAAAATCATACATTATCGCAATTGTAGTTTTTGCCATATTTCACCTATTCTTGTCTAAACGAATTATTTGTAAATTTATATTCTTCATATTCATCATTCATAGTTTTCATCTCACCATATGAATATGCTAAGAAGTCACCATGAAGGTCGAAATTTGCTTGATTTTTAATAAAGCCATTCATACCATTTTGAATAACCTCTTCTGTAACCTGGTTACCAAATGTATCAATGAAATCAACGTTGTATTTTTGAGCTATCTCTTCAATAGTCATATTTAAAATACCTTCAATATTTGATTTTAATTCAGCTGTATCAAAGCAAATATAATACAATGAATTAAAATCAGCTAATTTTTGATAGCTATCATATAAGAAATTATTTAAATAAGCTTCTGCTTCATCATGATATGGAGCATCAAGATCATTTGCAGCTTCTTGTAATAATGTAAGCATATGAGTAAATTCATATGCACCATCAAGCTGCATTAAAAATCCATTCATTGTAATTAATACACGATTTGTAATCGCATCTTGAATTTCATTATATTGCTCTTCTGTAATTAATTTATTATTATATTCTGTATTATATTTTCCGATTAATTCATCATATTGATTTAAAGCAAATTTTCTTTCAAAATTACCTGTTCCAAAGCATGATAGGTCAGCTTTACAATGTAAAATATAATAAAGCATATCAGCTCTTTGAACAAATTTTTGATCTAATATTTCAATATTACATGCTTCAAGATATGGAGTTTTAATAACGAAGCTTGTAATAGGCTGACCCTTTGTTAAAACATTGAATCTGATTGATAAAAAGTCAGGATCCTTTTCTGAATATAGACCCATTTTAGTTAATGTTTCACTTTGAAGTTCAATTTTTAAATCCTCAAGAGGACGTTTATTATAAATAGCTAAAATGAATTCATCACCATCAAAAATCATTGGAATATCAATATTTGTCCATAATAATGTTTCTTCATTAATTTGGTCATATTGTGAATCGATATATTTTGAATATTTTGTAATAAATTGATCATCAATTTTATCCATATTATCTTTAAAAGATATTGGTAATACAGCACATTTATTATTTGTATGATATTTTGGTCTTCTAAGTAATGTAATTTTATCCATAAATTCAGTTACTTGTGGCTTAACCTTATTACCTAAAAATGCATTACCACCTACACTTTTTAAGCTCTTTGGTAATTTAATTTTATCGATATTACAATTAATAAATGCCCAGTCTTCAATAACCTCTACACCTTCTTCAAGTGTAACCTCAGTTAAATTTTTACATGATGCAAAGGAATACGCACCAATAACCTTACATGAGCCAGGAATAATAACTGTCTTTATATCTCTATTTTCAACAAAGCTATCTGGCATAATTTTACCTACAGGCTTATTTTCTATTGTTTCAGGAATATATAAATCTACCTCTTCCTTACTTGCACCTAAAATAACTGCCATATTGCCTTGTATTTCATACTTAATCATAATATAACCTCCGGAAAATAATAATCATTTATTATATTTTACTATTTGTATGATTTTTTTTCAATGAAACTATAAATCTTATTTATATTTTATACTGTGGTTCTGCCGCTATTCAAATGTTTTAATCTTCTGCTATGTCATATCGTCTGATAATTGTATCTGTCACATACTCCTGCTTCAGTTCGCCAAGTTCCTTAAAGT
>JAILBI010000028.1 GCA_024681175.1 Acholeplasmatales bacterium | reverse complement strand
CTTGATTAAAAATACCTAAATTAAATTTATTAATATATTCTTTTTCTTCTTTTGTTAGAATAAAAAGATTTTTTATTTTATTAGAAACAAATGTTTTTAATTCTTCAATATCTAATTTTTCATTTTTGTGAAGAACTGGTATCAATGTTTCTCTTAATTTATTATAATCAATTTTTGAAATTGATATTAAGCATTCGTCTAATATTTTTTCAAAATTGATAGGTTTATCACTTGCAAGAATTATGTAAAAGATGGCTATTTTTTTTACTAAATCTATATTATTAATTTTTCTTTTAAATAAATTATATACATCATATATATCTCTTGGAGTAGTTCTTACAATTAAAGCATTGATTTTTGAACCAATCAATTCTTCATCAGAAAGTCTATTTGCTGATACATGCTCTCCAAGAGAAATCGACTTATTATCTTCTATGATGGGTAATATATGTAATCTATTTGAATAATTAATTTCTATTTTCAAGATATCTTTTGATCCTGAAACAGTATTATAAGAAAAAACAAAAGAATCAAGCGTATGAACAAATTTTGACTTTTCACTTAAAGCATAGCCTTCATCTTGCATAAAAGAAATAATATCTTTTCTTATTTCTTCTCTTTTTAATAGCATTTCATCTTTAGAATAATTTAATGAAAAATCAAAATCAATGTCTACGCTTAATCTTGGTAAATCAATTAAAAACAAATTAATAGCTGTTCCACCTTTTAAAGATAAATATTTTCCATAGGAAGTAGTAGATAAATAATTTAATATAGATGACAAACGTAAAACTTTTTCAGTGTTATTGACAATAAAATTATTCTTATTTGCTATAGCTATTACCTCAGATTTAGAATATTTAAACATCTATATTACCTCCTTTATCTATCAATCCTTTTAGATTTTTATAAGCATATAAACCCCATTCTTTAATAAATTCTAATTTTTTTATCTCTCTACTAGATAAATATCCGTAATTTAAAACATTTGATTTATTCTTGCAATAATTAAAAAAATCATCAGTAATATTTAAATCATCTTTAAAATAAGATAAAACATATCCTACTTTACGATATAATAAATCTTTATCATATATTTCTAACATTTCTTTTATCTTATCTTCATTTACACGATGAATAAGGCTTAGGCATTTTACAAGCTCTTCTGCATCCATTGATTTCCCAAGCATATTGATTGAATCAACAATTGTTCGCTCAATTGTAGATACTCTTGCGCCTTGAATTTGTTCCACTTGTACATTTGTTTTAGAAATATAACTACAATATTTATAATCAAAATATTCAAAATCTTCGAAACGTTTTGATGACAATACTTGAACTTCAACATAACTTTGATTGTAAAAACCATAAAATTCAAATGCACTATGAAGACCAATAAATGCATCTTCAGTAATATGTGTTCCAATAACAAATCGATTCATAGAATCATCCTGAGTTATTGGATCAATTACTGAATATAGATTCTTTTTTATTCTTCTAATTTGATTAACTTTAATCATATTAGTAAGATACTTTTTTGTGTTTGCTTCATTTCCGATCTTTTCTACTGCTTCATTTAATGAAAAAATTCCCATGGGAGCTAATAATTGATAGTATTTCATATTGTCACCTCCAAACACTGAAATAATAGCATTTTCTTGTAAATTTGTCAAGTAAACGGAAGTATTCTTCTCTTTACTCTCATTTTTTACAAGAATTTTTAGAAAAGTAATAGGAAATGATTATCTTAAAACGATAATCAAATTCTTTTTTGGAAATATTTAGTTTTAAAAAAAATCTCTAGAATATTTCTATCCTAGAGACTTTTATATTAATCCTTAGCTTCTCTAATATAATAAGATAATGTACATCTATTATTATTAGGTGCGTCAATTTGACATACATATTCAGTACCATTATTTAATGTTTTAACATAAACTTTGGATTTTTGATTTTGTTCTTTCAATACATAACCTGATTGTTCTAATGTTTGATCATATGTAGTTATATCATTTTGACCTGAAATAGTAATTGATACACTACCAGTTCCTGCATAAGCTATATATTTCTTATAACCTTCTTCATCATCATATTCTGAAGTATAGTATGTTACATTAATTTGAGGTGGAATTAAATTTTCATCAAAGCCTGCTTCTATGAATTTTCTTGTAGGCCACATTGCAAAATAGTTTCTATGAATTTCAGAATTATAATCAGATAATTTTATATTAGTTACATCTGAATAAAAATTACCAATTTTAACTCTTACTTCATAAACGCCACAATCATATAAAGCTAATATATCTGAGAATTTTAATGTTGAAGCAACTGTAACAAATTCATCATCAATTTTAAATTCAACACTATATGCTGTAGTAGTTAAATCAACATAGTTCATAAAACCATCATTTTGATCAACATATACAACATATGGATGAGCTTCAAATGTATCAAAGCCAGTATCAGATTCTGATCCATCTACTTTATTAGTAATATCATTTGTTAACCAATATGCTAAAGTTACATCATCATATGGTGTTGTAGTTCCATAACCGCCAGTATTATCTGAATTTTTTAATCTAATACCACTAATTACTCTTTCTTCTTGTCCTCCACCTTGACCTTGTTCTGATAAATCAATTTCATATGTAGCTTCACCTATAATGACTTCATCATGACCAGGATAAGAAGCCTTTAATGTAAATGTGATAAAATTATTTTCATCTTTAGTAATATTATTTGCTTCAAATATATCACTTAATTTATCATTTAAACTAATGTCTATTGCGGTATTATTATATATTAATTTATATGTTAAAACTGATTTATCTGCCTTTTCTGCAGTAACACCATCTTTTTTAATTAAGAATATATCATAATAAGTTGGGCTAGATCCTGACCAAATATTATCATTTTTAAATGTATTTGATAATGTAATATCAGCTGTATTTAGTCTCCTATGATCAAAAGGGTCTGGATAACCATTCTCTATTATTAAATCACCATTTGAATCAACAACATAGAATTTTATCATTGTATATTCAAAATTATCAGGTTCTTGATCTTCTTTTGATCCATCTTCTTTTGATCCATCTTTTCGACAAATAATTGAATATATTAAATCTGTATTAGCATTATTTTTATATTCAGTTATAACTGTTTCAATTGTATCATTTTCTATACCATTTAAATTAAAGAAATCTTCTCCATCAATATTAGTTGAATTTAATCCTAAATTAAAATATTTTTTAGATAATGTAATTTGTTTTTCTTGTGTTTTAGTAGTCATTTTATATAAATTGTTATTCTTATACCATTTACATGTATCTGCGTTAATTGAAACACCATTATCTAAATATGAATCCATATTTTGATGATTAGAATCTTTAATTAATTTAGTATCAGCTTCTAATACAAATTTACGCCATTCATAAATATTATTATTTCTAACTTCCACATAATCATATTCATATGCATATCCAAGACGATAATCTAATTCATCCTGATCATTTGCGGTAACCATAGTTAAAGTATAATTTGGAGTTGCATTTTTCATATCATAATCAAGATCCATATGAACATACCATTTAGTTTGAGATGTTTGATTATTTTGAGTTAAATCTAAATTAAATGAAATATCACAAGATATTAAATCATTTTCTTTTATATCAACCTTCATTGATAATCTGAAAATATAATCTAATTTATTATCAATATTTTGATCATCATCTTTATATCCTGTAGTTAAATCAATATAGCAAGTACCTTGGAAATCTTTAAAATATTTTGTGCCAAAGCCAAAATCAGAACCACTTTTTTCAATTAATGATTTTAATACTCTAAATTGAATTAAAGGTGGTTCGCTATATTCTATTTCTGCAGCTTTATCACCTTTATTATCTTCAGATGTAAAAATAGTAAATATATCATCTAAAATAGTACCATTATCATTAATAGATATATTATTTAAATTAATTGATTGACTTAATGAATTATTATTAGTTTTCTTATTAAGACTTTTTTCTACTCCATTAAAGGCAAATGTAACTTTTTCATAATTATTTTCTGGAAGCTTAACATCTTCTTTATTTTTATTACCACAGGAAGCTAAAATAATTGCTCCAAATAATAAAAATACAAAACCTAAAAGAGTTTTAATTCTTTTCATAAAATCACCCTCTCATCATTTATTGAATTTTTAATACGTTTAATACATTAATATTATCTCACACCTTCCCTATAAAAGCAAATTTTTGGACTTTTTAGGCTATTTTTTTTGATTTTTTAAAAATATTTGAAAATTTTTTTAAAAAACACACTCATATATATAATGGAGGATAAAAAAATA
>JAILBI010000012.1 GCA_024681175.1 Acholeplasmatales bacterium | reverse complement strand
ATGAACAAGCATTAACAAATAAAATTGAAGAATATATATTTAATTACAATAATTGGAGATTACAAAAGAAATTGGGCACAACACCTAATCAATATAGGTATTATGCCCAAATTCCATCAAATCTTATTTAATTATTTTTTTAAATCCACTGTCTACTTGACAAGACTCAGTTCAATTGCTTAGTTTTTCTTTTTCTCAAAAATCTTATAATATTGAAATATTATAAATAGTTTGTTATAATAAGTTTGATTTGTTTTAAAGGAGATTATTTTATGAAAATTGGTCTATTTGGATATGGCGTAATAGGTAGAGGAGTATTTACTTTGGTTTCTGAATTATCAAAGAATTATGATGTTGAAGTAACTAAGGTTTTTGACCTTCCAATTAAAAAAGAATTATTAGGAGATAAATTAGTAACTGAAATTGATGAAATCATTAATGATGAGGATATTAAGGCTGTCGTAGAAGTATTAGGTGGACATGATTTACCATATGAAGTTATCACAAGATCTTTAAAAAGTGGTAAAAGTGTAATCACAGCTAATAAAGAAGTAGTATCTAATCATTTAGAAGAATTTATTAATTTAGCTCATAAAAATAATGTTTCATTCTGTTTTGAAGCATCTGCCGGTGGTGGTATTCCTGTTATTAGACCTTTAATTGATAATATAAAAGTAAATGATGTTAATAACATCTATGGTATTTTAAATGGAACAACAAACTATATTTTAACTAGAATGGATGAAGATGATTTATCGTTTGATGATGCTTTACAACAAGCAAAAATCAATGGTTTCGCAGAAGCTAATCCAACTGCAGATTTAGAAGGATTAGATATCGTTAGAAAGATTAATATCTTATCTTCATTAGCATTTAAGGGAAATATCAAAAATGATGATATTTATCATTATGGTATAACTGGTATTAATAAGGAAATCTTAAATAATATCAAAAATGAAGGATATGTTTTAAAATATGTCGCTTCAAGTTATAGATTTAATGACGATTGTGTTATAAGAGTAGAACCAACTATGGTTAAGCCTAACCATCCTTTCGCAGCTATTAAAAATGAATTTAACGCTGTATTATTCACTGGTTCAACTAATGGTGATTTAATGTTCTATGGTAAGGGTGCTGGTTCAATTCCTACAGCTACTGCGATAGTTTCTGATTTAGTTTCTATTTTAGAAAATAGAGCTTATATCAATTATAAAAATGAAAGAAATTTAATTGTTAACAAAAATACAAATAATAAGTATATGTATTATATTGTTGATAAAAACAATAATGGTAAATTTATTGAAAATGTAAGTGATGAAGATTTATTAAAATCTAAATTCTATGCAAGAGTTTTATAATATATGAAAATTTATGTGGATGATTATAAATATTTAGTAAAAGATAATATATGGTCAGATGCTATTAATGAGGCAATCAAAAATATGAATGCTAACGACACATTAATATTTTCTGATAATAAAATATATCTTTCTGGAACAATCTTTTTGAAATCAAATATTAATATTTATTTAGGTTATAATACTATTTTAAAAGCTTGTGATGATATAAATAAATTTAATTTATTAAATGATAAAATTAAAATGCTTGATCATAATACATTTATTAATTGTGATTATGATGGTAAACCTAAATTATATTTTATTTATGGAATTAATTTAGAAAATATTACTATTGATGGAAAAGGAATCATCGATGGTAATGAACAAATCTTCTATGGACAAATAGAAGAAAATTTCATTGAAGGTTCTTTTTATCCTAGAATGCCATTAATATTTTTAGAAAATGTTAAGAATTTTAAAATTACTAATTTGACATTACAAAATAGTGCATTCTGGACAGTTCATTTAGTTGGATGTCAATTTGGTTTTATTTCTAAATTAAAAATATTAAATAATTTAAAAATGCTTAACGCAGATGGAATTGATCCAGATCATTCACATGATATAACAATAAAAGATTGTTTTATAAGATCCGCTGATGATTGTATTGTACTTAAAGGTACGAAAGGTAATATTAAATATGGTGATACATATAATATTGATGTATCAAACTGTATATTAGAATCTACATCAGCTGCCTTAAAAATTGGAACTGAAACATATAATGATTTTTATAATATAAATTTTAAAAACATTGAAATAACATGGGCTAATAGAGGTATATCTATTCAACATAGAGATAGTGGTAATATTTATAATTTAAATTTTGATAATATCAATATTCATTCTCATTTAGTTGATCCTAAAGCCTTTTGGGGTAAAGGAGAAGTAATCGCGATTACTTCAATTAAAAGAGAAAATGATTTAGAGCTTGGTTATATCAAAAACATAAACTTTAATAATATTAACGCTATAGGTGAACATGGTGTATTTATTTATGGTTCAGATAATGTAGAAGATATTAATTTTAATAACACGAATATTAAATTAGATAGATTTACAAATTATGATATTAATTTATTTGATTTAAGACCAGGTGTTGTTGGTCTAATAGAAGGAAAAGCTATAGATTATTATATTATTGGGGCTAAAAATATAAAACATTGATTTGAGGGTGATTTTATGAACATGCTAGAAAAGGTAAAATTAGATAATTATTTTAAATCATTGAATTTAGATGAAGATATTATGATTGATCCAACTACTAAAACAATCAATAAAACTCAAATGATTTCTTATGCAAATTATTTAATTAAAAATAATACATCTTTTACTCTAGCAATTATCAATATTGATAATTTTAAGGATATAGATGATAAATATGGTTATTTAATTGGTGATAAAATATTATATTTAGTCGCTGAACAAATATCAGAAGTATTACCTAATGATGGATATATTGGTAAAATTGGTGAAGATGAATTCTTAGTTATTATTGAAAATGTAAATAATTATGATTCAGAATACAAAATTTATAAAACAATTATTGAAGCAATTCGTAAGCCTTTATTAATTGATGGTGTTGAAAACTTTAGTGTTACTGCGACAATTGGCGCTTCATGTTTCCCTAAGGATGGAAATGGATATGAAGAATTATTCTTAAAGGCTGATAAGGCTTTATATAGAGGTAAAACTAAAGGAAGAAACTGTTATATTGTTTATGTTGATGCTAAACATTCTAATTTAAGCTATCAAACAAATGTTTCTTTAGCTAGAAGAATGGCTAAATTAAAATCTATTTTTAGTAATAAGAATGATAAATATTTGAATATCTATAATTCAATAGCTGAAATATCTAAGATTATGGGTATTGATGGTGGTATGATTTATGAATTTAATGATCAATCACTATCGTATGTAAAAGATAATAAATTTAGAGTAACTAAGCCTTCTCAAGAAGTATTTGAAGAAAACTTTAAAGAAGATTTTATTATAGTTAATGATGCATCTAAGTTAGATTCAAAATCAAGATTAAGATTTTATATTAGAGATAACAATCTAAAGAGTATGATAATTTTAAGAATTAAATGGCAGGATATAGATTTTGGTTACTTAATGTTATTTAATGAACAAATTAGAATCTGGCAAGAAAATGAATTAGCTTTAGGTTGTTGTTTAGCTGATTTAATTAGTTTTGTTTTATATATAAAGTAGGGTTTTACCTACTTTTTTTATTGTTGACAATATACCCCATCTGGGTATATACTTTTATTGAGGTGAATGGCTATGAGTTGTCCAAATTGTAAGATCAAAGAAAGATCAGAAGAAGAAAAAAAGAATTTGATTAATAGAATGAATAGAATAATTGGTTCTATGAATGGAATAAAAGATATGATTAATAATGATAGATATTGTGATGATATATTAATTCAATTATCCGCAGTAGATAAATCAATTAAATCATTAGCGAATATTATATTGGATAATCATATGCATACTTGTTTAATAGAACATATTGAAAATAAAGATTATGAAATTATAGATGAAATAGTTGATTTATTTAAGAGGTTTCAATAATGAAAGAAAGATTTGATGTTAAGGGTATGACATGTGCAGCTTGTCAGGCTCATGTTGAAAAAGCAACTAAATCTGTAAATGGTGTTATTGAATGTAATGTTAATTTATTAAATAACAATATGGATGTTACATATGATGAATCTATATGCAAAAAAGAAGATATATTTACTGCAGTTAAAAATGCTGGATATGAAGTAGTTAATAAAGATGTAAAGAATGATGTTAAAGAAGAGAAGAATCATTCTTTAAGATATTTAATTATATCTTTTGTTTTATTGATACTTTTAATGTATTTTTCTATGGGACATATGATGTGGGACTTTTGGGTTCCGGATTTTTTAGATATGAAAATAAATCCTGTTGGTTTTGCGTTAATTCAATTTTTATTAGTATTACCTATATGTATTATTTATAGAAAATATTTTATTAGTGGATTTAATAAATTGATTAAAAGAAATCCTAATATGGATTCATTGATTGCGTTAGGTGCGAGTGCTTCAATAATATATGGTATAGTTGCCTTATTTATTATTTCTTATGGTGTTTCAACTAATAATATGGATTTAGTTGAAACATATCATATGAATTTATATTATGAATCTGCAGGTATGATTTTGACTTTGGTTTCTTTAGGTAAGTATTTTGAAGAATTATCAAAAAGAAAAACAACTAAAGAATTAGATAATTTAATTAGCTTAGCACCTAAAAAAGGTAAAATATTAATTGATGGAATTGAAAAAGAAATAGATGTTAAAGATATTAAAGTAGATGATGTTTTAGTAATTAGAACTGGTGATCAGGTTCCTGTTGATGGAATTGTTATTGAAGGTAATTGTTCAATAGATGAAGCTAATATTACTGGTGAATCTATTCCTAAATATAAATCTATTGATGATTTTTGTTATTCTTCAACAACCTTAACAAGTGGTTTTATTAAATTAAAAGCTACTAAGGTTGGTGATGATACATCAATTAACACAATTATTCATTTAGTAGAAGAAGCTTCTAATTCTAAAGCACCTATTTCAAAGCTAGCTGATAAAATATCTAAATATTTCGTACCAATTATTATATTAATTTCTTTATTAACATTCACAGTAAATATGATTATTAGTCGTGATTTTGAATTGTCTTTAAGATTTGCGATAACAGTTTTAGTTATAGCATGTCCTTGTGCTTTAGGTTTGGCAACTCCAGTAGCGATTATGGTTGGAACCGGTAAAGGTGCTTCATTAGGCTTGATTATTAAAAACGCAGAGATATTAGAAAATACAGGCAAAATCAAAACTATTATTTTTGATAAGACTGGAACTTTAACAAATGGTAAACCTGTAGTTACTGATTATAATATTAATGAAGAGTTAAAAGATATTATATATTCAATGGAATATAAATCATCTCATCCGTTAGCTAAAGCTATTTGTGAATATTTAGATGGAACTATTTTAATAGATGATATTAAAGTAACTAATATTGATGGAAGAGGCTTAAAAGCTATTTATAAAAATAAGGATTATTATATTGGTAATGATAAAATACTAAATG
>JAILBI010000293.1 GCA_024681175.1 Acholeplasmatales bacterium | reverse complement strand
AATTAAATGATTTTAAAGATAAATCTATTTTTTTATTAGATTCATAGTTTTCTTTGAATCTTATAAATTCATCTAATTCTTTTGTATTCAACAAAAAATTATAATTTTTATTCATTCTTAGATCCGTATTATTGTAATATTTATCAGCTAATAATGATTTTTCTAATATATCTTTATAGTCCATTTTATCACCTCTTGTAAACCAAGTTGTAAACCATATTGTAACTATATTATAAACCAAGTTGTAAACCAATTCAACAAATAAAAAAAGAAAGCACAAATCGTGCTTTCAATATTTTTAATTATTATTTATTATTGCTTTATCATTTTTTCTTTTTTCATATTCTTTACTAATTCTCGAATAAGCTCATTATCTTTTGAGGATGACAAAGTTGAGTGCGAATTTATTCTCTTATCATATTCTGATCGCATCTGGTCAAACTCTTCATATGTCATAATTAGGAATCTTCCATCCACTAGATCTACATGGACAAGATTTTGTTTTGGTGGTTTTTTTAATCTCATTTTTAAGAACTCCTTTGATTAAAATTTACATAAAATTAAACAAATTATATTCTTCATCTTCTTCGCCATTTAAAGCAAATATAAGATTTGAAATAGTTTCATAAGATTTAGAATATGAATTTGGTAAAGATAAATATTTTATATCTTTCTTTTCACAAATTTCAATTTTCTTTTTATCGTTTATAGCACTAACACTTTTAGAAATATAATGTTCTCCACCATTTAATTCAATAACTAAATGTGGTTTAGTTTTACCATATATATTTTTAGAATATAATACTAAATCAAATTCAGCTTTATTAAAATATTTAGATAATTCTTTATCGTCTATATCTTTTAATACTTTATTTACAGGTTGATTTCTTTTAACTGTAAAACTCTTGTATACACTACAAAAATGAGTCATTGTATCAAATAATTCATTCTCACATTCTGAACCATTAGATAGTCCTATTTCGATTTTGTTTACAGTTGATTTAGAGACAGTAACATTGCCATTATCTTTTACATAATTACTTAGTGCGATAATATCATCTTCTACTTCTTTATTAGATAAAACTTCTAATGCTTTATCATCTGCCACTAATACTAATTTATCTTTAGCTCTAGTTACAGCAACATTTATTAATTCTTTATTATTAGCAAGCCATTCATATGTTTTCTTAGAACTTTTTATTCCTATTGCAGGAGCTAGAATAATTGTTTTATTTTCAGATCCTTGAACTTTATGAATAGTTCCACATCTAACATTTAAATGCCTTTTTGCTAATTCTTCATTAATTAAATCAGCTTGATTTCTAAATGGTGTAACAATAGATACACTATTCTCATCTAAATTATTTTCTTTAATATAATCAACAACTGCGATAGCTTCTGCTTGATATGAATTTCTTTCTTTTCCAAAGAAATCATTTTTAACTTTAATATATTCTAATTGTTTTCCTTCTACTGTTGTCTTGATGTTAAGTTGACCATCATAATATCTATCATTAGAAAAGCTTGCTATCTTTTTACCACATCTATAATGATAACTTAATAATATTTGTGTTGAAATATCATCAACTTTTGTCATAAGATTCATTATTGAATTATGACAATAATCATATTGTTCTGGAACTTCATATTTTTCCATTAATTTATCATTTATTGAATCATCTAAAGTAATTACTGGTTGTAATTGGTTAACATCACCTACTAATAATAATTTCTTCGCTTTAGATATTGGTATGAGTGATGTAGCAACATCACATTGACCAGATTCATCCATAATACATATATCAAAATACGGATTGTTATCTCCTAATTTTAAACAAGATATATTAGTACAAGCAACAATTGGGAATACTCTTAAAAATTTCTTAAAGTTAGCATCATCTTTTAACCATTTTCCAAATTCGGTTACTCTCAATTCTTTATCAGTAATTGATATAATATCTCTTAAATCTTGATATGCTGGTTGTTTAATCCTTTTAATATATTTAATGGAATTATAATATAAATACATTAAAAATTCTGAATCATCTTTAACAAACTTAACATTATTTAATACTTGTTCATTAGTTATATTAGGCAATTGTCTTAATTTATTTTCGATATTATCTTTTTG
>JAILBI010000210.1 GCA_024681175.1 Acholeplasmatales bacterium | reverse complement strand
AATTATTTAAAATAGAATATTAAGAGGGTTCGTTATGGAAAAGGTATTTATAATAGTTCCTTGTTATAATGAGGAAGAAACTTTAGATATTTATTATGATGAAGTTATTAAATATTTAGATGATAAGCATGATTTTCATATTGTATTTGTAAATGATGGATCTAAAGATAAAACTTTAGATAAAATGAAAGAAATTGCAAAAAAGGATAAAAGATTTTATTATATCTCTTTTTCAAGAAATTTTGGCAAAGAAGCTGCAATGTATGCAGGATTAGATAAAGCAAATAAATGTAATTGTGATATCGCAATAATTATGGATGTTGACCTACAAGATCCTCCATATTTATTACCTGAATTATTAAAAGCGCATGATGAAGGATTTAATTTAGTTTATACTAAACAAAAGAATCGTCATGGTGCATCTAAGCTTTCAGCATTCTTCTCTTTATCCTTTTATAAGGTATATTCATTCTTTACAAAGGATAAGCTTATTTTAAATGGTGCAAGAGATTATTGCTTATTAGATAAGAAGGTTGTTAAAGCATTCTTAGAAATAAAAGATAATAAGAGATTTACTAAAGGTATTTATGGTTATGTAGGCTTTAGTAAGAAATGTATTGAATTTGATTATGTTAAAAGATCTGCAGGTGAAACTAAATGGAATTTTAAAAAGCTATTTAGATATGCCTTTGTAGGAATTAATGAATTTTCTGATTTTTATAAATATATTCCAAAGATTTTTGCAATAATATTCTTCTTATTATTTTCATATGATATTGGAAGAGGAATTTATGATGCAATAGATACAAATCAAAACTTCTTTGAGGTTTTAAAATGGGATAGAATTAGATTTGATTTCTTAGCTATTGCAATATTTATTACATTATATTATGTATTTAAGCTTATATATGATGTTAGAAGTCAATCAAGAAATAGACCTATTTATATTGAAGAGGAAACAAACATAGATGAAACAGAGTAGAAAAGATATTTTTCTTGAAATAATAAGATTTTTAATTGTTGGTGGTATTGCAACAATCGTAGATTATATTGTATTTTATTTATGTAATCTTGTTATTTTTAAAAATATTGAAGAAACTACAAATTATGTATTATCTACTGCATTAGGATTTAGTGCAGGGCTTATTACAAATTGGGTATTACAAAAATTTGTATATAAATATTTAAAAGAGGATGTATTAAAAAATAAAAAGGTATTTATTAAATTTTTAATATTATCCTTAGTTGGCTTAGGTATTACTGAGCTTGGTATTTTACTTGCAAGACCATTATATGATGATGTCATAATAAATATATTTGGTAGAGATATTTCTGTTTGGAAATTCTTAATGAAATGTATTATGACAATTATTGTATTAATTATTAATTATTTAGGTAGAAAATTCATTGTCTTTAGACATGAAGAAAAAGAAATTGTTGAAGAAAAAGATTAGGTATTTTTATGAATGATGGTGTGGTAAGGGAAGAAAATAAAATACTTAAAAAGACAAAGGACATATTAATAAAGATTGGTGGATTCTTTAAGAATTCACTTAATCATTATTATTATATGTTCCTTTTTTTAAGTATTATTTATACTATTATTTCTCTAGTTATAATTTTATATCCAACACTTGGTTATGATACATTTTATAACAATAATACTGATGATATTGTTCAATATTATCCATATATTTATGGCTTTTTTAGAAAAATAAAGACAGGAACATTATCATTATATGATGTATCCTTATATGGTGGTGCATCATTCTTCTCAAGTGTATATTACATACCTATTGATTTATTTTTAGGTATAGCATTTTTATTATCATTCTTCTGTAGTGTTGAGCTTAGCTACTTTATTTCATTGGTATTAAAAATTGCTTGTGGTGGCTTTATATTATATTTTGTATTAAAAAGAAAAGGAATAAAGCCTTTAGTATGTGTTGTAGTAAGTGTTATTTATTTTGTATCAGGCATCACTGAAACATGCTTCGTATTCCCTGTATTTTTAGGTATAGTATTTTATGCACCTTTAGCAATGCTTATAGTTGATGCATGGATAGATAAAAAAGGTTTATATTCTATATTTATTCCTTTATTTTGTTTACAGGTAGTAATATTTGATTTTTATATTGCATATATGCTTATAGCATTTATGTGTATATATTATGTAATAGAAACATCAAGAAGGATACAAAAATTCTTTTTAATCACTAAAGAATTTTGGCTTAATTTAGCAATGTTTATGGCACTTGTATTAATAGGTGTTTTAATAAGCTTATTCTTCTTAATACCATCTGCATTATATGTAATGAATGAATCATCTAGAAATAATCAAACGAAGGATTATTATTGGTATTATTCAACAATAGCTTCTGAGAAAAGTGATGTATCATTAAGACATTATTTCCAGATGTTTGTAAATTATTTTACTCCAAATGTTCCATTCCACTTATGCTTAGTTAGAGCAGGAGATTATATAAGAGAGCATGCTTCATTATATATGACAAGTGGAGGTATTATATATTTATTTTATTTCTTCTTCATTCCTGGAAAGAAAAATCATATATTAAAATTCTGGGTAATATTATTTAATTTATTATTCTGTATTCCATTGGTTGCGATGATAATGACATTGCAGCCTTGGGCTTATGCGAGATGGTTTTTCATTCCATTTATGATTAATTTATATGCAATGGCATTAGGAATGAATGAAAATAATTTTAAGGTTGGTAAAAATAAATATTTAAAATTTATGCCAATGATGCTTCTTTTACCTGGATTATTTGCAATAATGTATATTTATTTTAAGGAAGCAAGTCATATTGGTGATGCTGATTTTGAATTCTTATCATTCCATTATTATTCATGGAATGGCAATTATGCAGTTGGTAAAAACATTTATTTTGATCCTATAATGATAGGTAGTATGGTATTTATAGGAATTTATTTAATATTATTATTATCTGCATTCTTATTTGAAATATTAAAATTAAGGTCTAATGTATTTTATAGGATAATGCCTGTTGCGATAGGTGCAGAAGCTATATTTGCAGGTGTTATTGCATTTTCTAATGTGGGCTCTACTTCTTATTCTGTATATTTAAATGAAATGGAAGAGCAAATAAATTATTTAGAAGATAACATGGGATATGATTTAAAGGAAGGTTATCGTATTAATTTAGATACAAATTGTGCTAAATGGACTACAAATACTAATATTTTATTTGGTAATACAAATCCTAATAGATTCTTCCAATCATTTTATAATACACCATTAAATGAATATGAACACGATATTCATTATAGTAATGATACAGGATGGTCTAGATCTTCTATTCATGGTTATACATTATTCTCAGGTCCAATGTTTAATACTAAATATGTAGTTGGAACTATAGATTATAATTTCTTTAGATTACCAAGTGCATTATATGATGAACAAGAAAAAGGTCAATCTACCTTCTATTCTTTAAGAGATTTACCACAATTTATTGTATATGATAAAGCATTTACTTTTGCAAATGACGAAAGTGTCACAAAATATGACTTATATGAAGATGGATCTCATATGAAAGCTAGTGATGGAAAAGATAAAAAATCATCTTATAGATTATCAGATAATCAAGATGATAATTTTATTAAAGACACTCTTCTTCTTGAATATGCATATGTTAAAACAACAAAAGAAATAGTTAAAAATCAATATTATAAAAATGTTGATGGAAGCTATGTAGCTGATGGTGAGGCAGTTACTGTAAGTGTTAAGCAAGATAAAGATTCTACAAAAATATTAGATTATTTAGATTCTACACAAATATATAATTTTGTTGATTTAAAAAATTCATTTAAAACAACATATAAAACTCAAAAATATACAAAAACATCAAAATATAAATCAGATACATATGTTAGTACATATGCATATAATATTGTTGATTTAACATCAATGAAGGATATATTAAAAGATTATGATGGTATTTATGTTCAGACAAATAGACAAAATATTGAGCATATGGAATCACCTTATTATTATTTTGATTATTCTGATTCTAATTTAGATGATGAATCATTAATATTTGATGATGGATATAGAGGAAGATATTTCCAACCTATGCATTATAATGTAGGATTCTTTAATGCATATAATAATGAAGATGGTGAAGCTAAGGTTCCAAATAGAATCGCAATAAAGATGCCTGATTCTATTGGTGGCTCTATAAATGTTCATATTTATCCATTTAAATATGAAATTTATAATAATTTTATTGAAAGACAAAATCAATATACTAATAGAGATTATTATTTAGATGGTTCAAATATGCATATTGAATTTAATAATAATAATAATTCAAATGCGTTAATTGTTAAAACTGCATATACATATTCTGACGATTGGAAGGTTGTTGATAACAAATATGAAACATGTAATGTTGATGGTGGCTTCTTAGGTGTTATCATTCCAAAAGATAATGTTGGTAAAATTAGTATTGATTTAAAATTTGTTCCAGCAGGATTTAATATGGGTATGAAATTATCATCTTTAGGTATTTTATTATTCTTCATAACTACTGCAGGAATAATAATTTATGGTATAAATCAAAAAAAGAAATATAATAACCTGTTTAATTAAATGAAAAAGATATGAAGCATTAAAAAATTACTTCATATCTTTTTTAATTGATTTCAATATATAATATCCTTTATCTCTTTTCATTATTTCACAATTATTAAATATTTCTTCTAATTTAGCTTTAGTTGATGGAGCACCCTGCTTCTTCTGGATAACAACCCAAAGTTCACCACCTATAGCTAAATGTGTATACGCACCTTCATAAATGCTGAAAATAACATCTTTTCCGGCTCTTATCGGTGGATTTGTAATAATTGATGAGAAAATTAAATTATCGGGCAATTTTTCATATAAATTAGAATGATATGCGATACAATTAGCATCATTTTCTTTAATATTTTTTAAAGATAAATTATAAGCTCTTTCATTAATTTCACACATATGTACTTCCTTATTATGAAGCTTTGAAACAATGATACCTATTGGTCCATAGCCAGAGCCCATATCTAATATTGGTAAATCAATATTATTTGGAACAAAAGCATTTAGCATTGCATATGAGCCATAATCTACATATTCTTTAGAAAATACACCATTATCTGTATGAAATTTAAATGATTGATTTTTAAATTTAAAAATAAATTCTTGTGGATTAGATTCTATATCATCTTGTTTTTCAGAATAATAATGTGACATGATAACCTCTTCTTTATACAATAAATATTATACATTAATTATAATTAATTTAGTATTAAAAAATATAAAATAAAAAGCCACCGAAGTGGCTTTTTTTAAATTCTATGCGTTGATTACTTAATTTCAACTTTAGCGCCGGCTTTTTCAAGTTCAGCCTTTAATGCTTCAGCATCAGCCTTAGAGATCTTTTCTTTAACTGGCTTTGGAGCACCGTCAACAAGATCCTTAGCTTCCTTAAGACCTAAGCCTGTAGCAGTCTTAACTGCTTTAATAACTTGAAGCTTTTGAGCACCAGCATCAGCAAGAATTACATCGAATTCTGTCTTTTCTTCTGCAGCAGCAGCGCCAGCAGCACCAGCAGCAGGAGCAGCAGCAACTGCAGTTGGGTCGATGCCGAATTCTTCCTTCATTGCGTCAACAAGTTCCTTAACTTCAAGGATAGTCATTTCTTTTAATGCACTGATAAATTCATCTTTAGTAATTTTAGCCATAATATTTATATCCTCCAATTTTCTC
Organism: Acholeplasmatales bacterium; assembly: GCA_024681175.1. Next base: position 3,992 of record JAILBI010000210.1, on the reverse strand, counting down.
TATAATTTATTAATTAATTAGGCTTCAGCGGGTTTATTTTCCGCATCCTTTTCAACAAGCATATTTAAACCAATTGCAAGTTGAGATAATGTACCAAGCATACCAGCGGCAAGCTGAGTAAGCAAAGTTTCGTATGATGGTAATGTAGCAAGTGTCTTTAATTGATCATAAGAATATACTTCACCATCAACAACACCTTTAATAGGTTTAATTTTAGAATCTTTAGGTTCTGCAGCTTTGAAAATTACTTTAGCTGGAGCAATCATATCATCCTTAGCGAATGCAACTGCAACCTGACCCTTAAAGGCATCTTTAACATCAACATATCCTGCTTCATCTGCAGCACGTGATGAAATGTTGTTTCTAATAACGCTGATTGAACCACCGTTCTTACGCATTTCTTTACGAAGATCTTGGAAATCTTTAACTGAAATTCCACCATATTGGAATACAACGAAAGATTTAGAATTCTTCATAAGATCAACTGTAGAAACAACTTCTTGTTTCTTTTGTTCAAGAGTTTCCTTCATATTTTCACCTCCGTAAATATAAATAAAAAATCTTCTTTCCTACCAAGGTAAAAAGAAGATTTTTCTTTTCGAATCCTCGGCAGGTAATTAAGGGATTATATCCCGCCTGCTGTCTTAAGACTGCAAGTTTTAAATTAGTTTAAGGTATTAAAGATTGTCGATTGTATCGGCAGAAACTTTTACACCAGGGCCCATTGTTGATGAAACTGAAACGTTCATAACATAAGAACCTTTGATTGTTGAAGGACGAGCCTTCAAAATAACACCGTAGAAAGCTTTTAAGTTTTCGCCAAGCTTCTTAGCTCCGAATGATACCTTTCCGATTGTAGCTTGGATGTTACCAACCTTATCAGGACGATATTCAACCTTACCTGCTTTACTTTCCTTAACTGCTTTTGCGATGTCCATTGTAACTGTTCCAGTCTTAGGGTTTGGCATTAAACCTTTTGGACCAAGTACACGTCCAAGTTTACCAAGTTGACCCATCATATCTGGTGTTGCAATGATAACGTCAAAATCGAACCAGCCTTGTGAAATCTTAGTGATCATATCAGCTTCGCCAACATAATCAGCACCAGCTGCTTTAGCTTCTTCTTGCTTAGCGCCACGGCATAATGCTAAGACTTTAACATCTTTACCGATACCATTAGGTAATACGATAGCGCCACGAATATTTTGTTCAGCTTTTCTAGGATCGATGTTTAATCTGATTGCTACATCAACTGCGCCATCGAACTTAGTAACTGAAGTTTTGCAAGCTAATTCTAATGCTTCTAAAGCGTCGTATGCTTTATTTCTTTCAACAAGCTTTGCTGCTTCGGTATATTTCTTTCCTCTCTTCATAATTTCCTCCTAAAATGTGGTCATATAGGGATTGCCTCCCACAGTTTTTAGGCTGTTTAACAACAACCTCTAGTCTACTACTTCGATACCCATGTTCTTAGCAGTTCCAGCAATAATTCTTGCACCAGCTTCAACGTCATTAGCGTTTAAGTCAGGCATCTTCATTGTTGCAATCTCTCTAAGCTGAGCCCATGTTACTTTGCCTACTTTGTGAGTCTTAGGATTTTCAGAACCCTTTTGAATACCAGCGGCTTTTAATAACAAATCTGCAGCAGGTGGAGTATGTACTACAAATGTGAATGAACGGTCTTCATATACTGAAATGACAACCGGTAATGTGTAACCCATCTTATCCTTAGTTTGCTCATTGAATTGAGAACAAAATCCTGGAATGTTTACACCTGCTTGTCCAAGTGCTGGTCCAACTGGTGGTGCTGGATTGGCTTTACCAGCTGCGATTTGTAGTTTTACAACTTTAACTACTTTCTTAGCCATATAGTTTCCTCCTTCTTTCAATGATGTGGTTAAACAGACCTTCTAAAAAAGTCCTCCCACTGTGTATAAAAAATACACGTGCAAAAGGATTATATCAAATACACCTTTACAAGTCAATTATTATTTAAAATAATTTAAATATTATTTATATTTAATAAATTAATATAAAAAATAAAGGGCACCTTCGTGCCCTAAATATTACATCTTTTTAAGTTTAACCTTACCTGTTAATGATTTAGTAAATCTTTGAGATGCATCAATAGCATCTTGATCACCATTTTGTGCACCTAATCTATACCACTTAAATGCATCTTCTAAGCTGATATTTGATACACCAAGACCCTTTTCATAACAATCGCCTAAACGATACATTGCATAAGCATCGCCACTTTCTGCAGCCTTTGTCCACCAATATTTAGCAGTAACTAAATCTGGCTTAACCTGGTTATTATTAGGTTCAGTTAAATTTTCAGCTAAGTGAATCATTGCAGTTGTATTACCAGCATTAGCTGCCTTTGTCCACCATTCAACAGCAAGAACATCGTCCTTGATAATACCATCACCTAAATGGTAGCATTCAGCTAATCTATTTTGAGCTTCACCATTACCAGCCTTTGCAGCTTGGTTATATAATGCTAAAGCCTTCTTCATATCTTGAGGAACACCTTGGCCTGATGAATATTTATTACCAAGAGTAACCTGTGCTTCATCATTACCATTTTCTGCAGCAAGCTCGTAATAATGTAGTGCAAGCTCACTTGATTGTAAAGCTCCATCTCCTTTTTCATAACAATCAGCAATTTTCTTTTGGCTATATGGATCATTATTCTCTGCTGCAGCAAGATATAATACTGCTGCACCTTTTTTCTTTCCTAATTCTTCATAACATTTAGCTGCTTCTCTTTGAGCATCAACAACGCCTTCCTTTGCAGCATGTACAAGCCATTGTGCAGCCTTTGGAATATCTTTGTTGATACCTTCACCTTTCATATATGCTAAGCCTAAATAATATTGTGATAAAGGATGTGCATATTTTGCAGCTTCACTAAACCATGCAACAGCTTGAGTTGAATCTTGGTTAATACCAATACCTTCAAGATAACACATACCAACACGATATTGAGCTTCAGTTACTTTATTTTGGGCTGCAACCATAAACATTTCAAATGCTCTTTTAACATTTTTAGATACACCTTTACCACTATATAATAATGTACCAAAATAATAACAAGCATTAAAATTTTCAGGATCATTTGTAACAACCATATCTAAAAATGTTGCTGAATCCTGATATTTTTCTTCATTATATAATTCGATGGCTCTTTTATAAACACCACGCCACTTATTAACCTTATATTCAGGCATTTAACTCACCTCATTGTAATATATTAATCTTATATTAATTTTATATTATTAATTAATTTTTTACAATAAAATAAAAAGATGTTTTATACAAATTAATTCGTATTCAAACATCTTATTTTAATTTTATTTTTCTTCTAAAGAAAATACATATTTAAGCATTTCAAACGCGGTTGTTCTTTTTGCTACCTTCTTAGAAATATTTTCACATGTAAATGTTTGACTATCTCCCTCAAGGACACATCTACATTTCCAAATAGCTTCACCCTTAGAATTATATTTTTGATTAATTTTATATTCAATATTTCCAATATAGCCTTTATCATTTAATTCTTGAAGCTGATTAATACACTTTTCTAAATCTGGTTCGCCAACCTCATCCTTATATGTTACAAGCATATTATTATCCTTTAAATAATTATATGCCGCAAAGGCTACTTTAATTTTTGCACGAGTGATTGTTCTTTCCTTTGCATAAAATACACCATCAATACCAGGTAATACTAATTCAACAGTGATATCAAATGTTGAATTATCTTCATTTAATGCACCCTTTGATTTATATTCATTAGTATTATAAATATAATATTCACTATCTATTTCATGCTTTTTCAAAGCCCAATCAGATACTCTTTTAATATAATTATTATCATCGTCTATTAATAAACCAATTCTATTATATAAATCTAAATTCTTAATAATGATTGCGATAATAATAAAGCATTTAAGCTAATAGGATTAAATAATTTAAAATCTTTAATA
>JAILBI010000209.1 GCA_024681175.1 Acholeplasmatales bacterium | reverse complement strand
TCATGCTTATAGTAAAATTAGGAGTTAATTATGAAAAAAGGATTAATAATGGAAGGTGGCGCAATGCGTGGTATATTCACATGTGGAGTCATCGATGTTTTAATGGAAAATAATATTAATTTTGATGGTGCAGCAGGTATTTCTGCTGGGGCAGTATTTGGGTGCAATTATAAATCTAAACAAATCGGTAGAGGAATTCGTTATAATAAAAAATATTGTAATGATAAAAGATATTGTAGTATGAAATCACTTATTAAAACTGGTGATTTATATAATGCAAAATTTTGTTATGAGACTTTACCTAATGAATTAGATATATTTGATATTAAAACATTTGAATCTAATCCTATGGAATTTTATGTTGGTGCAACTAATGTATCTAATGGAGAAACAGTATTTCATAAATGTGATAAAGGAGATTCAAATGATGTTATGTGGATGAGAGCTTCTGCATCTATGCCTATTGTCTCTAAAATAGTTAAAATAGATAATTATGAGCTTTTAGATGGAGGGATTTCATGTCCAGTTCCATATAAATATATGATGGATTTAGGATATGATAAAAATATAATAATATTAACTCAACCTAAAAATTATACAAAGAAAAAAACATCATTTTTAATTAATTTATTATTACATAGATATAAAGCTATTCAAACTGTCATGAAGAATAGACATAATTTGTATAATAATCAAATGCAAGAAATTTTAAATCTTGAAAAATCTGGGAATGCTATAGTGCTTAGACCAGAATCATCACTTAATATTGGAAAGAGTGAAAAGAATCCTGACAAGCTTGAAGAAGTATATAATCTTGGTAGAAAAGTATGCTTAGATAGATTAAGTGAAATTAAAAAATTTTTAAATGAATAAACGGCTTTACCGTTTCAGCGTGTTGACAAATTAGTTCAACACGCTTTTCATTATATTTAATCTTAAAAATCGAATGTGGTAAAAGTCATAAAATCTCGATTGCTCTAAATGTAGTTTTTTTAAATAAAAAAATATAAGACAAACCCCTGAATTTTAAAAACATGGGTTTGTCAACTGTCTGAAACGAGGATACATTTATTGTTCCTCGTTACATTTATTATGACTCAATTAAAATAGTTTTGAAAACTTCAGCTTTTTCGTTTTCAAAACTCAAATTTGGATTCTCGTCTTTATATATATTGATAAATCCTAATATATCAAGATATTTCCTCATTAGTCCATCAAACAAGTTTTTTTGCCAAACAGGATTTATAGCATAATAACGACTATACATTACTGTAAGATCACATTAATATTAATTAATTATTAAAATGTTAATTTGAAGCATGTTCCTTCATTTAATGCTGAGCTTACTTCAATCTTAATGTTGTTATTAATACAAATGTGCTTAACTATTGATAAACCAAGACCTGTGCCACCATTTTCTTTAGATCTTGCTTTATCTACTCTATAGAATCTTTCAAATATTCTTTCTTGATCTTCTTTTGAAATACCTATACCAGTATCCTCTATTACAAATGTATTATCACTTATTGTTATTTTAATCTTTCCATTTGCTTTATTATATTTAACTGCATTATCAATTAGATTTCTAATTAAATGATATAAATCATTGCTAGCAATGCTTACATCAAAGTCATTATAATCCTTTACTAAGGTAATATTTTTATTTTCAAGTAAAATATTATAAGATAATAATATTTCATCAGTAACATGTGAGATTGATAATACATTCTTATCTTCTTTTTTTTCTGATTCAAGTTTTGCAAGCTCAAGCATCTCAGATATTATTTGATTCATTCTTGATGCTTCTTTAACAGTTTTAATAGTTGCATCTGCGATTTCTTCCTTTTCAACTAAAATACCATTTTGAATTAATTGTTGATATCCAATTATAGTTGTAAGTGGGCTTTTAAGCTCATGAGATGCATTTGCGAAGAAATCTAGCTTCATTTTTTCAAGTCTTTTTATATCTGTTACATCATAAAGGAACATTGATACACCATATGATATAGCAGTTTTTACAAACACTGTATTAAGTGATGAAATATTTATGACATAATTCTCATATTCAATACTAAAACTTAATTCTTCAACCATACATTTAGAAATAGCATCTACAATATTTTCATCAAATATACTATTATATGAAACATTTATAGATAAATTATTAAATATAGTTAATGCAATTTTATTAGCTATAATTATTTTACCTTTTCCATCAATAATAATTAAACCCTGGTTGATGTTTTCAAGAATATAATCAACCTTTTTCTTTTCTTGTTCAATATCATCAATCTTATTTTCTATTAAATCTCTTGTTCTATCAATTTCATATGATAATCTTTCAATATCAGAACCATTATAAAGTGTTTTACCACCAACTATATCAGAAAGCTTACTAATCTCACTTTTAAGTGGCTTTACAGACAATTTAGATATTAACCACATAACAAATATAGAAACAATACCAATTAATATAATCGCAATAGAACCATATGTTATAAGTGAATTAGAAATATCTGTAATTGATTCCTCAGGCATAGATACTCTTATATAAAGAGAATATGAATCTAAAAATGTAGCTACATAAAACATCTTTTCATTTGTTGTCTGTGAATATCTATGAAATACTTTTCCTAGTGATAATATTTCATCTCTTTTTAAGTGATTATCCTCACTTACAGTTGATGTATCATATAATACCTTACCATCTGATGAAATAAATGTGATTCTAAGCTTTGAGTTTGCCTTATGTATTTTATCTGCAACATCTTCCATGTTAGTACCATCATATATTTCTTCTGTAATAGATAGATAATTTTTAATTTCACCTTCCATGTTTCTTTGGTTAATGGTAGCAACAATATTTACTGATACAAGTAAAAATGCGATAAGCGACAACACTAATATTGCCGCATTTAATATATTATATCTTTTTTTCATACATTCACCTTATAGCCAAAGCCATATACAGTTTCTATGATATCAATACCAAGCTTTTTTCTTATTGATTTAATATGCATATCAACACTTCTAGTTTCTAGTGAATCAAATCCCCATATAATATCTAATATTTCTTCTCTTGATACTGCCTTACCTTTATTTTTAATTAATAAAGCTAAAAGCTCAAATTCCTTAACAGTTAGATTAATAACTGAATCATTATATTTTACTATATGAGATTCTATATCAACAACTACACCCTGTGCCTCATAAACCTTTACGTTATGACGACGAAGCTGTACATTTACTCTTGCCATAAGCTCTAATATATCAAAAGGTTTTGATATATAATCATCCGCACCTAAATCAAGACCATCAACCTTATCTGTAATCATACCCTTTGCAGAAACAATTATTACAGATACCTCATCACTTGAATGCTTATCTCTAATTTCCTTTAATATTTCATCTCCACTATAATCTGGAAGCATCATATCTAGTAATACTAAATCTGGTATTTCCTTGTTAAAAGCGTCAAAGAATGATTTTCCATCACTAAAGCTTTCAACAATATAACCTTGTTTTTCAAGTGTCTTTTTGATTATTTTTTGAATGTCTAAATCATCCTCAACAGAGTAAATTAAATGATTCATTTTTATACCTCTAATCTGCTGTACCAGTTGGGTTTACAATACTATAACCGACATTAACTAGGTGGTCGCCGACTCTTTCTAAATTTGAAATAATTGATGTGTAAAATGAAGTAAGCTCATAGCTACAGTTATCATTTTGAAGTCTAAGATAATGTCCCTCTGATAATTCATCCTTCATTTTATCTGTAATTTCTTCTAATCTTTCTAATTCCTTAAGTTCTAATGAATTATTATTTGAAAAGCATGAATATGATATTTCAAACATATTCATAACATTATTATACATCTTATTTATACCACTTACAGCAATAGATGAAAATTCATATCCATTTTTATTCATTTCTTCTGTTATTTCAAGAATATTCATCGCATGATCACCTATACGTTCAATATCATTTATAACATGGAAATATGAACCAATTTTTTGATCCTCTTGATATGTAACCTGATGAGTTATTTTAATTAAGAATTTAGTAATTGCCTCATTTAAGTAATCAATACTATTTTCCTTTTCCTCAATTTCAGCCTTAGAATCAATATTCATATTAAGTAATGAATCACATGCAAGCTTCATATTATCCTTAGATAAATTAAACATATTCTCTATTTCCTTTTTAGCCTCCATAGATGCAATACTTGGAGTAACTAAAATATGATCATCTATATACTTAATGCATGTTGATCTAGTATCATTCTTGTCTCTAATAATTTTGTTAGATGCAAGTACTAAATATTTAATAAATGGTAATAGCATTATTGTAGTTAATATATTAAATATTACATGGAAAATTGCGATTTTTAGCTCAATTGATAGATTTATCTTATCAAATATGCTTACAATTTCATCTTTAAATATTAATAAAACAATTGTAAATACGAATGTTCCAATTACATTAAATAGTAAATGAATCATAGATGCCCTTTTAGCATTAGCTGACGCACCTAAAGACGCAAGTATTGCAGTAAGACATGTACCTATATTTGTACCTAAAATAATAAATAATGCAGAATCAAATTTTAATACTCCACTACCAGCCATTACAATAACAATACCAGTCATCGCAGATGATGATTGTAAAAGGGCTGTAAATAATAAACCAAATATAATTAATAAAAGTGGAAAATCAATTTTAGAAATTATATCCATCACAAAATCCTTCATTTGTGGGTTATTAAATGCACTACTCATTAAATCAAGTCCAATAAAGACAATACCTAAGCCTGCTACAATCTTTCCTATGTTCTTTATTCTATCTCTTTTAAAAAACATTAGTACAACGCCTATAAATGCAAATATAGATAAATATGCAGTTATTTTAAATGATGAAAATGACGCAAGGATACCAGTAATTGTTGTCCCTATATTGGCACCCATAATTATAGATGCAGCTTGTGTTAATGTGATTATTCCAGCATTTACAAAGCCAACTACCATGACAGTTGTCGCACCTGATGATTGGATTATTGCAGTAACTCCTGCACCTGTTAGGACACCTTTAAATCTATTATCACTGATTTTCCCTAATAATCTTTTCATTCCGGCTCCACAAGAATTTTGTAAGCCCTCAGACATCATATTCATTCCTACTATAAAGACAGCACATCCAGATAATAATGCGAGTATAGATAATACTACTTCCATATAGACACCTCTATTCCACGCTAATTGTAAATTATTTGTAAAGATAGATGGTGTAATAATAGTAAATGAATTGTAAAAAAGTTGTAAATTTCTCAAATTAATGTTTGTTCATTAATAATAAGCTTAAATTTAATATTAAGCTTAGCTGCAGCTGATTTACACATAAGCATTCTTGTTAGAAATATTTCGAAATAATCCATAACTGAGCTTACTTTTGTATCTATTTCTAATTTTAATTTAATAATAGTGTGATCATTATTAATTTTAAGTTCTCTTTTCTTAACAGAATAATTAACTCTATCATGAATATCAGTATATTCTACTTTTT
>JAILBI010000199.1 GCA_024681175.1 Acholeplasmatales bacterium | reverse complement strand
TAGATAATGTTTTATCTTCATTTAATGTAGAAAAAGATCATGTAATAGTTACATCAAGTGAAAAAAGAAAAGGAATATCTAATATCTTATCTTTAATGGAAAATTATATTAATTTAGAACAATAAATGGGCTTGGCCCATTTTTTCTTTTTGTTATAATTTTAAACCAAGTAATATGCTAAGATCCTTAAGATTTAATAATGAATTAGGTGCTTTAAATGATATAAAAAAATATTTGCTTAAAATTTATGCTATCTTGTATGTCCTATTAATGCGATAAATAAGACAAAAAGAATTAATAAAAAGTAAATAAAACATATATAAAGACGGGATTTTATCCTGTTTTTATTATTTTTTTTAAAAAAATAAATAAAATTTCGGTTTTTACATAAATTTTAAGGTATAATAAAATGTATGATTGCATTTTATGGAGGATTATATGCAGAAAATTAATTTAGAACAAATGGTTTCATTTTTAAAGGAACAAGGATTTGTATTCCAAGGAAGTGAAATATATGGTGGACTTGCCAATGCTTGGGATTATGGTCCACTTGGAGTAGAGCTTAAAAATAATATTAAGCAAGCTTGGTGGAACAAATTCGTAAGACAAAATAAATTAAATGTTGGTCTTGATTCAGCTATCATCATGAATAAAGAAACTTGGGTAGCATCAGGACATATTGGATCTTTTTCAGACCCACTTGTAGATTGTAAAGGATGTCATGCCCGCTTTAGAGCTGATAAGCTTATTGAAGATTTCACAAAGGGTGAAATTACAGGCGATGGTATGAGCAATCAAGAATTATCACAATATATTAAAGATCATGGAATTAAATGTCCTATTTGTGGATCAGATAATTTCACAGATATTAGACAATTTAATTTAATGTTTAAAACATATATGGGCGTTATCGAAGATGCTAAAAACGAGGTTTATTTAAGACCTGAAACAGCTCAAGGTATTTTCGTTAATTTCAAAAATGTTCAACGTTCAACAAGAAGAAAATTACCATTTGGTATTGGACAAATTGGTAAGAGCTTCAGAAATGAAATCACTCCAGGTAATTTCATTTTTAGAACAAGAGAATTTGAACAAATGGAATTAGAATTTTTCTGTAAGCCAGGAACAGAGCTTGAATGGTTCGATCACTGGAGAGCATACTGTATGGATTTCTTAAAGCTTATTGGCGTAGATAAGGATAAGCTTAGATATCGTGATCATGAAAAGAAGGAATTATCTTTCTATTCAAATGCAACTACAGATATCGAATTTGAATTCCCTTGGGGATTTGGTGAGCTTTGGGGTATCGCTTCAAGAACTGATTATGACCTTAATGCACATCAAAATCATTCAAAAGAGAATTTAACATATCTTGATCCAGATACAAATGAAAAATATTTACCATATGTTGTTGAACCATCTGTTGGTGTTGAAAGAATGTTACTTTCTGTATTATTCTCAGCATATGATAATGAAGAAATCAAAAAAGAAGATGGTAAGGTTGATACAAGAGTTGTATTACACCTTCATCCAGCCCTTGCACCATATAAGGTTGCAGTATTACCTTTATTAAAGAAAAATCATGGTGAAAAGGCATCTGAGGTATATGATTATTTATCTAAATATTTCTCATGTGTATATGATGAATCTGCAAATATCGGCAAACGTTATCGTAGACAAGATGCAATAGGTACACCTTATTGTATTTGTGTAGATGATAATACAGTAAATGAAAATACAGTCACAGTAAGAGACCGTGACACAATGGAACAAATTACATTAAAGCTAGAAGATGTAGTTAAATACGTTGAAGAAAAAATTAAGCTTTAATTAATAGGGGAGAAAAATGCCTACATATAAGGAAATAATTGAAGCTACGGATATTGTAAGCTTAGTATCTAAATATGTTAATTTAAAAAAACAAGGTGCTAATTATGTAGGCCTTTGTCCTTTTCATCATGATACAAATCCTTCGTTTTTCGTAAATCCAGAAAAAAAGATTTGTAAATGCTTTAGCTGTGGTGAAGGTGGCGATGCACTTTCATTCCTTGAAAAGATAGAAAATATTTCATATAAGGAAGCAATTAATAAGCTTGCTTCATTTAATGGAATAGTTCTAGATAATGCAGCTGAAAAGGTAAATCCCAATGATAAATATTATGATGCATTACAAAATGCAATCGATTATTTCCATAAAAATTTATTATATACAGATAATGGTGATAAGGCATTAGATTATTTATTAAAAAGAGGAATTGATAAAGATATAATAAAAATCTTTTCAATTGGTCTATCACCAGATATTGGTTCAACATTACATGATGCATTATTAAAAATAGATATTGCTGAATCAACAATGGAAGAAGTTGGTCTTACATCACTTAAAAATGGAAAATATTATGATTATTTTACAAAAAGAATCATGTTTCCAATTTATGATGATAGTAATAAGCCAGTAGGCTTTTCAGCAAGAATATTTAATGGCGAGACAAATGAACCAAAATATATAAATACTAAAGATACAAAAATATATCAAAAAAATTCAATTTGGTTTAATTTAAATAAAGCAATTCCTGAAATAAGAAAGAAAAATAGAGCCATTATCCATGAAGGACAAATGGATGTTATCGCATCTTATCGCTCAGGCTTGAAGGAAGCAATTTGCTCAATGGGTACGGCATTGAATCCTAACCAAGTAAATTTATTAAAAAAATATACTAATAATGTAATACTTTGTTATGATTCTGATAATGCTGGTATGAATGCTGCAAAAAAATCACAAGAAATATTTAAAATGGCAGGCTTTAATGTCCATTTAGTATTCTTAGATGGAGTTAAAGATCCTGATGAATTTGTATTAAAAAAAGGTACAGATGCATATCTAGATTATTTTGAAAATAATATTGTTTCATATCTAGAATATGTATTTCATACAGTATTTTTAAATAAGAATTTAGAAGATACAATTGTCTTAAAGGCAATTGAGGAAGAAATATTTTCTGAATTAAGAAAAGAATCAAGCTTCGTAATTAAAGAAGATTATTTAAAAAAATTAGCTTCTTTATTAAAAACATCTTATGAAGCTGTATCAAGTGATTTTAATTCATATTTAAATACTCATGTAGGCATCTTTAATAAAGAACCATCAGTTGAAAAAGAAGATATTAAGGAACCAGAGTTAATAAAAAATGATCCTTGGTATTCACTTGCAGAATTAAGATTAATTATTTATGCAAGAGAAAGAAAAGAGGATGCTAAATATATTAATGATAAATTATCTACAGCATTA
>JAILBI010000217.1 GCA_024681175.1 Acholeplasmatales bacterium | reverse complement strand
TATATTTGAAAATTAACGCGTCTTTCATGATACCGTTTTCATAATATTTTCATAAAAAACGCACAAATATGGGTTAAATATGTTAAAAAAACAACCTATAAAGACTTAAAAACTTATAGGTTATTTTATATATTGATCTATTTTCTTATGAATTTACTTATATTTTTATCTAATTTTTAGTTCTTTTTTAATTTGACATCGATAATGTCATATATTTTTGTATAATATTTTTGAACTAAAATTTATGAAAATGACTTTTGAAAACAAATAAAAAAAGGTCATCGTTAAATGACCTTAATTTTTTGTTAATCTTCAAAGTTAATTGTAAGCTGACCATTGCTTCCAATGAATGAATCATTAGTTGAAATTTTAGTCCAAGTTGCTGATCTTCCTGTTCCGTTAGATTGGATTTTATTTTCAGCTTTTAGCTCATCTAAAGCTCTTTGAATTGTTGAATCAGATAATGCTGGGAACATATCTTTGACGTCTTTTTTCTTAAATGTATCTGGTAATTTCATGATTCCAGATGCTACTAAATTGACCTTTGATAATGATATATTTTTATCGAATTTATTATTTTTAACTGTGATTTCTACTTGCTTATAACACTCTAAAAGTATGTCTACAAGGAACTCATTTAGCTCATCTGTCCTTGAATATCCAGTGCTATAATTTAATGATGCTTTTTGTTTGTAAACCTTTAATGAATCCATTTTGTTATAAATTATCTCAAAGAAACTACTACATTCTAGGGCAGTAAATTCTTGGCTTTTTAATAGTGAATATACTATCATTAAGGCGATAAAATCATTCTCGTAATCGAAGATTGGTTCGTTTAAAATATCGACATAAAACTTAGTAATTAGCTGAATTGCTTCATAATAATATAAGCCTTTTTCAAATAATTTTAATTCATCTTTAACATCATTTCTTCTTGAAACATACCTTGTTTCATCTAATAAATTTTCTTTAACTATCTTTTTAACCTGTACAAAATTGACATTTTTTATGTCACTAAAAATTCTTCTTGCTAATGACCAAAATTCATTATCAGTTATCTCAATTTGGCTTCCTTTTTCTTGAATGATTGTAAAAATAGTCTTTAAATTTTTTAAGATAATTTCATCCTTAGTTCTTGGGTTACTATCGCCATATGCAATCTGATTCAATCTAGATTCCTTTATATCTAAATTGAGTATCTTTGAAGCATATATTGCATCAGTTCCAATAGTCTTTTTTATAATACCTTTTATGACCTGAGATAATTCACTTTTGAAGTAAATATCTTTACCCTTATAGGTGTATAAAACAGATAATTTTTTTACAAGTTCATTAGAATATGAAATCCCATTTAATTGCTCTAAACATTTCATTTCAAACTCCTTAATAAAAATGTATTAATATTTTATCATTTTTTTGAAATTGCTTCAATTATGTTATTTATTTTTATAATGTATTTTAAGGCTATAAAATAGCCCTTATTTTCAATTTTAATATATATTAAGTAATTTGACCGTATAATACTATAAAATGAAAATAAACGGGCATTTTAAGCCCGTTTATTACTTTTTATCTGTAGTATAGAATATTGAACCACCTAAAAACTCTTTAATTATTGATGTACAAGGTATCCATTTATCTGTAATTGATTGGAAATATTTTAAGAATTTTAATAAACCATTTGCTCTCATGAAATATTTAGAATCAGATTTAATACTCTTTAATATATTTATAGCATGCTTTTTCATTACTAATAATTCATAAGATAATTCTGAATTAAATATATAATCTGCATTACCACTATTAGGATAGATCCATCTAAATTCACCTTTTCTTACAGATGGCCATGTAGATAATGTTAATGTTGCATCTGCACCTCTAAATAAATAATCTCTTACCATTCTTCTTATTAATCTTACATCTGATAATGGAATAGGATTTTCATTATCTATTTTATATTGAACTAAAGGCGCTATAAATATTTTATATTTTTCAGAATCTGGAATTGATGGAGCTATTTTATCATTTAAAGCATGTATTCCTTCTATAATGATTGGTTCATTAGCTTTTAATTTTACAGGCTCTGTAAATGTCCTTAAGCCTGTTTTAAATGTATATATAGGTAATTGAACTGCTTCACCTTGAATTAATTTATATATAACCTCATCAAATAGCTTTAAATCAAGAGCGTCTATATGCTCTAAATCATAATCGCCTTTTTCATCTTTAGGGAATGATTTATGTGTTTTAGATAAATAAAAATTATCCATACTAATCATTAATGGCTCAATACCACGTGATTTAAGCTCGATTCTAAGTCTATTTGTGAATGTGGTTTTACCACTTGATGATGGACCCGCAACACAAATCATTTTAATATGATCAATATTTTCAAATATTTCTTGACCTATTTCAGCAAGCTGTCTATTATGTCTTGCTTCAGCAATATTAATAATCTCTAAAGCATTACCATTAATTACTTCTTGGTTTAATTGAGTAATATAATTAACACTTCTTGCTTTAGCCCATCTAGCTTGCTCCTTTGAAGCAGTTCTAAATGTAGATTCATCAAGAGCTTTAGGAAGCTTACCATTAAGCTCAGCTCTTGGATATGAAATAATAAATCCAGGACCATATAATTTAAATGCAAAAGATGTTAAATATCCTGTAGATGGTAACATATATGAATACATATAATTCATATATTCTTTACATTTATACATATGACAAATATCTTCAGAACGATATTTTAAAATATTAACTTTATCATCCCAACCATTATCTTTATAATATTTTAACGCCTCATCTTTAGATATAGATATACGTTCTATTTTTAAATCAGCATCAATTAATTCCTTCATTTTATCCTTAATTTTATCTAAATCTTCATGTGAAAAAGGATGATCAAGGCCTTCTACAACCGCATAAATTGATCTTACTGCAGTAAAATCAAATGTAATATGAGATGTAGGGTATAATTCCCTTACAGCCATAACAATTACATATCTTAATGTATGTTCATATATTCTTTGTACCTCATCATATGATAAATCAAGTAAATTTATAGTACAATCTTCTTTGATTACATAATTTAATTCTCTTAATCTATTATTTACTAATGCACCATAATATTGATGCTCTGAATTATCAAATAAATCAAGTATTTTCGTTGGTTTATCTACATTTTTTACTATATCGTTAATTTTGATTTTCATTAAAAATCACCACCTTTTTAAGCCTTAAAAAAACATTTTATTTAATAAATGGTTTCAAAAACGACTATTTTATAGTAATTATTACATTTGTAATTTTAATAATTAGTTAATCTAGTTTTTAAAACTATTTATGTTTTGAAATTTTTTTATCGATATATTATTATCTTTATATCATTATAAAATAAATCAGAAAATAAAACAATTATATAAATATAGGCCAATTTTTGGCTTTCAAATATAAAATAATTTTAAAAACTAAATATAATTTC
>JAILBI010000192.1 GCA_024681175.1 Acholeplasmatales bacterium | reverse complement strand
TGTAGATAATATTTCATATAGACCAATGATGGGAGAATTCTTATTATATAAGGATGGAATCTTATTTGGTGGTATATATGATGATAGATTATTAATTAAAATTACAAAAAATAATAAGAAATATAATATGGAAGAATCTATACCATATCCTAGTGCTAAAGCAATGTATCTAGTAAATGAAATAGATAATTCTATATTATTAAAAGAAATAATAGAAGTAACGTATAATGATTTAAAGTAATTAGATTCATTTTAAAGGAAAATGCGCGACAGACGTTCTCACGTTGAAACTATTCTATTGCTGACAAAAAAATAATCAAAAAAGCCTTTATTTAAGGGATTTTCCTTTAGTCTCAAGGCTTTTTCTTTTTCTCTTAAAATCATAAAAATAGTAAAAATTAGTAGTTTTAACGTAGGGTTGAGACTACAACATTGTAGGTTCAAGGAAACATTAAAAAGTGCTGATGATAGGTTATTGATTTTAATAAAAACCAAATTATCAATCATAAATTAAACTACACATCTCAATATTTTTGTAAAAACGTATATTTTATATTATAATAATATTGGAAAAACCGATTTTTTCTAATATGAAAGAAATGATTAATGACGATTCAATTAATAGCTTTGATGATTTGTTAACTTATATAAAACAATTAGAAAATGAAATTAATAATTTGAAATAATAAATGATAAGATAAATGAGGAAAACAATAAATGGTTAGAGAAGCGTTAAAAGAAGATTTGAATCAAATACTAGAACTTTATCTATTTCTACACAAGGAAGATAAACTAGACGACATTGAACATTTAAAAGATGTATGGAATGAAATTATGGAAGATAAGAATCATCACATTATTGTAAATGATATTAATGGTAAAGTAGTATCTTCATGTGTATGTGTTATTATTCCTAATTTAACAAGAAATGGAAGACCATATGCATTTGTTGAAAATGTAGTAACACATATTGATTATAGAAAAAAAGGTTATGCAACAAGTTGTCTTAATTATGCAAAAGAAATAGCACTTAATAATAATTGTTATAAGATGATGTTATTAACAGGTTCAAAGAGACAAACCACATTAGATTTTTATAAAAATGCCGGTTATAACAGCAATGATAAAACTGCTTTTATACAGTGGCTATAAGAACTAAACTTATTTTTAAGTAAAAATCTGCGAATGACTTTCTCACGTTGAGACGGTTGTTCAATTGCTCTACCGACCCCAAAAATGACAAGTCTACCAAATAAATGGCTTAACTATGCCGATTTCAATTACTTGTTGGTCCGCCATTAGTAAATGATGTCGAACACACTAAGCTATATGCTGGTTATGGTTGTTTGATTTTAGAAATACTATTAGAAAGATAGATCAGAGTAAAATCTGGTCTTTTTTCTTTTTATGAATTTAATACTCTGATAAAATAAATATATTTTTATTATCGGAGTTTTAATATGGGTACTGTTTGTTCTATAATATTGGCTTTTATACAAAAAAACTTGACATAAGAAATCGGAACCGATATAATTTAAGTATGAAGTTAAATGACGATGAAATTTTATTATTGAAAAATCAAATATGTTTTCCTGCTTATGCAGTTGCTAACAAGATTTTAAGAAGGTATCAGCCCTTATTAAAAGAATTAGGATTGACTTATACTCAATATATTATCATGATGGTTATGTGGGAAAAACAAGAAGTTAATGAAAAATTTATTGGTGATGCTTTATATTTAAAATCTAATACATTAACTGATACGCTTTGTTTGATGGAAAAGAAAGGATTAATTGAGAAGTATAAAGATAAAAAAGATAAAAGAAATCTTGTTATTAGAATTACTGATAAAGGAAAAGAACTAAAAAGGAAAGCAATTAACATACCACGTTCTTTAGAAGAAGAACATTGGTTAAGCGATGATGAATTTATAGTTCTTAAGAAATTGCTATATAAATTATTAGAAGGAGAGTGGTGTAAATGAAAATATTAGCAATTCAATTTAGGAAAGATGGTTTTTATACACAACCTTTCGCGTTTGGTGGTGAAGAGGGTGTAGAAAAATTTGATAAAAATATTAGATATAGGGGTAGTTTACAAAATTATTTAATTGATACTGGAAAGGATGTTATTTTA
>JAILBI010000175.1 GCA_024681175.1 Acholeplasmatales bacterium | reverse complement strand
TACAACGACTCTAGCTAATGTAATTGCACGATTTATTACTTCATAAATTTCAATTTCAAGCATTTTGTTATAATCAACAAATGCGCCATCTTCATCTTCTTTAGTATATCTTGCAAGATAATTAATCTTAAAGCCCTTTGTTGGAAGACTTTCACAATTTTCAAATAGCCAACCAGATACCTTTGAAGGAACATCATCAGGAATATCACCTATACCTAATTGCTCAAACATGTCATCAACAAACATATCTGCATCAACTATATAAGATCCATCCTCAAGCTTTTCAAAGCGTAGTGGACTATCATCTTCATCATGCTCATCATAAATTTCACCTACAAGCTCTTCAAGGGCGTCCTCCATTGTAACAATACCAATGACCTCACCATATTCACCTGATACGATTGCAAGATGAATTTTTGATTTTTGCATTTCTTTAATTAAATCATCAGCCTTCATTGTTGCTGCAACATATTTAACTGGCTTAATTAATTTTTTCCATGATACCTTATTATTTTTAATATATGCAGGAAAAAAATCACGTTCAAATAAAAGACCTATAATATGATCCTTATCATTTTTATATACAGGAATTCTTGAGAAATTATTTTCAAGCATAAAGCTTTTAACCTCATCAAGGGTAGAATCAATATTTATGGCAGACATTTTAATTCTTGGTACCATAATATCTTTAACTGTTGTTTCACCAAGGTCTAATACCTTATGAATAACATCAGCCTCATTAGATTCAATAGAGCCTTCATCCTCGAATTTATCAACGATTACATCAAGCTCTTCCTTTTCTTGAATTTCATCTTGCTTATTTCTTGAAAATATTTTTTGAAGTCCATAGAAAAATAAGACAAAAGGATATAAAGCATACATAATAAATTTAATTATTATGGCAGTCTTACAAGTAACACCTAGTGAGTGGTTTTTACCAATCATTTTAGGCATTATTTCACCAAATACTAATAATACTAAAGTGATTATTAATGTTGAAAATAATGTTACATAATCTTTATTCATTCCAAGATTTAAAAATAACATAGTTGCTATTGCAGATAATGCAGTATTAACTAAATTATTTCCAACAAGTAATGTTACTAAGACCTTCTCATATCTTTCATAACAAAACATTGCGCTTTTTGCGCCCTTTACCTTATTTTCAATTGCTAATCTTATTTTTGTATCTTGAACGCTTGAAAAGGCAGTTTCACTCATAGAGAAAAATGCTGAAAATAATACAAGCACTACTATGACTGAAAACCACAATATATTAGTTGCACTAATACTTAAAAAAGCCAAGGGGTACGTGTCCAAATTAGTTCACCTCTACTTACTTCTAGATGAATATTCACCTGTAGCTGTAGATACAATAATTTTTTCTCCCTTTTCAATGAACATAGGAACCTTTAATGTATATCCAGTTTCAAGTGTTGCATCTTTATTTGCATTAGTTTTTGTATTTCCTTTAATTGCAGGCTCAGTTTCAGTAACCTCTAAAGTAACCTTATCAGGTAAATTTACACCTAAAATTTCAGTCTCATAGAATGTTACATCAACATTCATACCTTCAAGTAAGAAATTCTTCTCCCATTCAAGTCTTTGAGCTGGAATTTCAATTTGCTCATAAGTTTCATTATCCATGAAAGTATATGATTCTCCTGAAGAGAAAATATATTGCATAGGCTTTCTATCAATAAAGCATTTTTTAAATGCTGAATCAGAGCCCTTTAAAGCTGTTTCCATAATAGAACCAGTTCTTAAATCCTTCATTTTAACACGAACATATGCAACTTTATTTTGTAATACATGCATAAATTCTAATATTTGCATTAATTTGCCATCGTATTCAATTACGACACCATTTTTAAGTTCATTAACGTTAATCATTGTTTTATCTCCTTATTAAAAAATTATCAAAATAAATTATACATTATTTATTTATATTTTTCAAATATCTTACTGCTTCAAGGTAGCTTCCTTCCTTTTTACCTTGGAAAGTCATTGTACAAACATCACGTACATAATTGATTTTTCTAAAATCTTCTCTACTATCTACAGCTGATAGGTGAACCTCAATTTTAGGTCCATTAAACATCTCAAGTGCGTCATGTATTGCAACTGATGTATGTGTATATGCACCAGGATTAATAATTATCGCATCATATTTACCAAATACTGCATCCTGGATCTTTGTAACAATATCACCTTCAGAATTAGATTGGAAGAATTCTAAATTTAAATTACCCTTTTCTTCCTCCATTAATTTATTAATATCATCTAATTTTAAAGAGCCATAATGCTCCTTAGGTCTATAACCAAGCATATTTAAATTAGGTCCATTTATTACCAAAACATTCATAATCCTAGCTCCTTTATAATATCATTTACACAATCATCTACTTTAATATTTTCTACCCTTAAATTATAAAAATAATTATAATTATCTATTCTTTCATCATATAATTGTTTTATAGTTTTAACCTTTAATAAAGGTCTTGTATTATCATTTTTTAATCTATTTTCCAAAATAGATAAATCAACATCTATAAAAATGATTTTACCATTCATTAAATCCTTATTAGATCTATCCTTAATA
>JAILBI010000114.1 GCA_024681175.1 Acholeplasmatales bacterium | reverse complement strand
GGTTCTTACGCTTGATTGGGTATGAATCTATAAAAATTTAATAATTCAAATATATTATTGGAAGATTTTAATGAAAAAATTGAAAAACATTTTTTGAATAGGTTGACTAAATTACATCTTCCGTATAAAATACGTTTGATAAGCTTGAATTTGTTGTTGTTACCTTCGACAAATCCAGAACTTTCATTAAAAGATATTGCTGCTTTGACGGGTGCGATATCTTTTTTTATTGATTTGATAAACCCTTGAATACCTGATTTAACATTTTCGATATTATCATCTACTTCAATAACCTCACCAGTATCAGGATTAATTTTTTCTTTCATCTCATATTTATTAACGAACTCATCAAATAATATTTCATTCTTTTCTTTAAAAATATTGTAAAAATCATCATAAACATTTATTATCTCATTTATTATTGGATATTTATCCTTAATTAATGAGATATATCTTTCTATGTTTTTATCTTTTTTAGTTTTAGGGTTCTTAGTAGTGATAAATTTTAATAAATCATTTCTTTTTATAGTTATTAACCCAGGGACATCGAGATATTCGTTAAATGTATTTATATGTAAATTCTTATTAAAATTGTTTTTTGATATTCTGTCAATTAAATGTTCAATAGAGCGTTCAGAACCTATAAATCCTTTATAAAATACATATTTTTCAATCAATATAGGATTAATATTATCTCTTACCATTTTGTACACCATATTTCTAAATCCATTTAATTTACTTTTAGAATTTCTATATGATTTTGGCTTATCTAGTTTTGGCATGTCATTTTCATACATATTGTAATATTTCTTGGCAGTAGGAATTGATATATCAAACTTGTTAGCTATATCACTATATAAATTATTTTTTGTCTTATAATTTAGTTCTTTGCCGTATTCTTTTACATCAATAATTAATTTTATTTTTTTTTACGATTAAGAGCTTGCTCTTTGTGATCTTTTTGACTAAAATCAGTACTTTTATCATTGAATTTAATAATATCACCATTTTCATCAACTGGAGGAGTATCATCATAATCTAATTTATCTAATATTTCTTTCTGAATGGCAGTTTTAACATATTCGCCTTTAGGCTTTTCATCTATTATTTTTCCATCAAGAATATAAATTTCATCAGGAATTTCTTTTTTAAATATTTCTTTAAATCTATCAACTAGATTTTGAAATAAATGAAATCTATCTGCTATTTGTATCGCCTCAGGTAGTATCTCTGATATTGCATTTGCATATGCTGTTGCTCTATCACGTGCTACCTTTTTTATTTTTTTGTGACCTTTTAGCCATTCCTTTAATGTGGCACCATCTCTACCATCAATTAAAGCTAGCATACTGTGATCTTTCATGTCATATATTGCTGTTGCGTATCTCATACCTTTTCTAATTGATACATCATCAACACCAATTTCTTCAATATCTATATTATCTTTTATTTCTATGTTTTGATATAACCTTCTAACAGTATCATTACTAACATTAATTCCAATTAACTTTAGTATTTTACTTGTTGTTTCATCAGATAGAAAAAGAGAAATAGAAAATATCAAACACTTAAGTTCATATGTGAATTTTTGCTTAGGCCCACAATATTCAAGTGGTTGTCTAAATACCTTTGTTTCACAACCTTTATTATTACATTCAAATTTATATAAATTAATATTAATATATGTTGGCCTTAAATGAAGAGGTACATATTGTATTGTTCTTGTACATGTTGCGTGAAGCTTATTACTAATAGTGCCACAATCAGGACAAGCACACTCCAATACTTTTGATTTAAGGTAATAAACATTTTTATCTTCGAATTCTTTATAATCATAAACCTTAAAATTAGTACCAAATATATTTTCATTTACATTAAAAATATCATATTTTTTAAATCCCATAATCTTCATCCTCTACATTTAATATTATACCACAAATACCCGATTAAGAGAATAATAAAGCGTAAAAAAAATAAAGTGATTATATTTCAAATCACTTTATTTGAATTATTAAATTTTTATAGATTCATACCCAATCAAGCGTAAGAACC
>JAILBI010000096.1 GCA_024681175.1 Acholeplasmatales bacterium | reverse complement strand
TTCTTCTTTAAATTCTTCATTTATATTTAATAATTTAATATCCTGAATAATATTTGGAATTAAATTATCTATTTTTAAAACAAATACCTTTTTCTTTATAACCTCATTATCTGAATCATCATCTAATAGATCATAAAGCTTTTCTTCATATTCATCATATTTTAATTTCTTATTTTTATAGAAAATATATTTCTTTTCATAAAGCTCTATAAAAAATAATTGTAATGAGGAGAGAAATGAATTATCACGAAAATTAATACATTTATTTTGATTAATGCCTATTCCAAGACGCATAAGCTGTTCTAAATATACTTCATTTAAATGATCATCTAATGTTTGACTTGTTTTTCTTGTTTCATCAAAGCTTGATTTACATAAATTATCAAATAATGTAGGATTTAATACATTATAATCATTTATTCTTGCATATCTTGAAATTGTATCAGATATAATTTCAGATTTTAAATTGCCTGATTGATAGCCATATTGATTAATCCTAGTTGGAGATGAATAAATAAAGCATTTATGCTTCAATCTATCATTTTCAATATTAAAGCCATGGCTCTTTTCCCATAATTTATACCATCTTTTACGTGACATAATTTCCTCCTTTCCTAAAAAAATAAGGGTTTTATTAACCCTTAATTAGTTTATTTTTCAAGTAACTTTTTTACATAATTAACGATATCAGAAACAGTCTTGATTGCTTGAGCCTCATCCTCGTCAATTGTAATTCCAAATGTATCTTCAAGATCCATGATAACTTGAACTGCATCAATACTATCAGCACCTAAATCTTCTTTTAATCTAGCCTCTAGTGTTACTTTTTCTTTATCACAGTTAATTTCATCAAGGATTATTTTCTTTACTTTTTCAAAAATTTCTAAATCTTCCATGCGATCCTCCTAATAAAAAGTATATCAAAAATTATTAATCTTGTAAAGATTACTCTACCTGTAAAAGTCTACAAGATACGACATTTTCAAGTGCCATTAGCTTATTTACTAATTCTTGAACCTCTAAATCAGCATCAAGAATTGAAACTGTTAATGTTACATAAGCTATTTTATGAATTGGCTCCTCTTGGTTTATTGCAAGTACATTTGTATGCTTACTTGCAACCTCATTTAAGATATGTGATAAGGCGCCTGGCTTATCATTAAGCTTAAATGATAAAATAGCTCTTCTTCCAACCTTCATTGTTGGACGATTTACATAATCTTTATATTTATAAAATGTAGAACGTGATAATCCTATTTCCTTACATGCATCAGAAATATTAACACCACTATTTACAAGCTCCTTAACCTCAATTACTTTACCAAAATAATCAGGTAGAACCTTTTTATGAATTATATAATAATCATCGCTCATAATTCACCATTAACCTTTACACCTTCACCCTTTTCAAGGATTAGGATTTCATAATTAAGCTTTTTTAATTTTTCTACAATATCAAGGCTTGTAGAAACAACAAGCATTGTTGAGCCAGAGCCTGATATTGCACAGCATGAATTTTCATCTTTTTCTGTAATTTCTTTAACATAATCATATCCTTTAATTAAAGGGCTACGATATGGCTCATGTAATTTATCAGAAAATAAATCCTTTAATAATTTAATATCACCATTTTTAAATGCTAAAGGAATATTAACTATTCTTGAAGTATTATGAATGATATCCTTATAAGATAGCATCTTAGGTAATACCTTTCTTGCTTCATGAGTTGAAAGCTCAAAAGGTGGAACAATTAAAATGAATTTAAATTTATCAGATACTTCATATTTAATAGGATGATAAATACCATTCTTTTCATATGCAGCAATAAGTCCACCATATATTGCAGGAGCAACATTATCAGGATGTCCTTCTATTTCAACTGCAATATCAAAAACCTCTTCATCAGTTAATTTATGATTAAGTGCCGCCTTTGCAGCATATATACCTGCCACAATTAGGCTTGATGATGAGCCAAGACCTCTTGAAACAGGAATATTACCTGAAAATTCAATTCTAATTGGCTTTAATTTTTCATTATATTTTTTAAATACATATTCATATGTTTGATAAACTAAATTAGTTTCTTTAGATGAATATTCCTTTGGAAAGCCAACAAATTCAAATTCATTAGAATATTGAAATTTAAATGTATTATATAATTTTAAAGATAAGCCTAATACATCAAAGCCAACTGATAAATTAGCTGATGTAGCTTCTACATCTACTTGAAGCATTTTATTAACTCCACAACATAATTATCAGTATCCTTTAAATCAACAACCTCTCTTACAACCTCTGGGTAGTTAAGACGTGCAGGGATTTCGATACCAAATTTTTCATTAATTATTTTACATGCCTTATGTGCATCATTCTCTTCAATATTAAATGCTTCTAATACTGATTGAGGGAATTTATAAGGAGATGCAGTTGAATTAATAACTGTAATATATTTATTATTATATTCTTCCTTATAAAGCTTATATGCATTATATGCAACAGCTGTATGAGGATCAATTAAATAATTATATTTATCATATACATATTTAATAGTTTTTAATGTTTCTTTTTCATCTGTAGAATATGCTTTAAAGAAATAATAATTATTCTTATATTCATATTTACCTTTAGATTGTAAATCCTTCATTAGATTTTTAGTTTTTTCTGTATCATTATTTAAACCATAATAAAGCATACGCTCTAAATTAGATGAAATTAAAATATCCATTGATGGAGAATTTGTACGATAAAAATCTCTATTTTTATCATATAAATTATTATTAAAGAAATCAGTTAATACTCTATTTTTATTTGATGCACAAATAAGATCATTAATAGGTAGTCCTAGCATTTTTGCATAGAATCCTGCAAAAATATCTCCAAAATTACCAGTTGGAACACAGAAATTAATCTTTTCTCCAGCCTTAATTTTGCCATCATTTAATAATTTAACATAGCTATAGAAATAATATACAACTTGTGGAACAAGTCTTGCGATATTAATTGAATTAGCTGATGATAAAGATAATTCCTTATGATTGTTGAAGAATTCTTTTACAAAATTCTGACAATCATCAAAATTTCCATTGATTGCTAAAACTTTAGCATTAGATCCTCTAAAAGAGCACATTTGTGCTTCTTGAACTGGAGATACACCACCATTTGGATATAATACAACAATTGAAATACCTTCAATATCCTTAAATCCGTTTAATGCAGCTCCACCAGTATCACCTGATGTTGCAGTAAGGATTGTAATATTCTTTTTATAACCTAGCTTTTTCTTTGATAACTTCATTAAACGAGGAAGTATTACAAGGGCTAGATCCTTAAATGCAAGTGTTGGACCATGGAATAATTCTAAGAAATAAGCATCATCACAGCCCTTTAATTCACATACATTTTTAGTATCAAAGCTTGAATAGCCATCCTTTACTTCCTTTAATAGATCATCAAAAGAAAATTCAGGGAAAAATACATGTAAGACCTTTGCAGCCATTACATTATAATCATCATTAATAAGTGTTTTATAATCAAGCTTTAAATTATCATCTGTGATATAAAGTCCACCATCTTCTGCAAGACCATTTAATATAGCTTCTTGAGATGTAACTAATTTTTTTCCTCTTGTACTATGAAACATAAAAACCTCCAACAAAAAGAATTGTAAACATTATATAATGTTTTTTTATATTAAACAAGTGTTTATATAGAAAAACAAAAATTATTTTTTGTCTTTCAATTAAAAAGACAGGAAAATATATTTCCTGTCGTATTATTATTTTTCTGCAGGAACATCAAGTGGGTAATATTCAATAGCAAATGTAACTACTGCGTGAATATCAATTGTATTTCCACTAGCGCCTTTTAAAAAGTTATATTCTTCACCTGATTTATCAGGATCATATGCAGATGTATCTAAATTCTTCTTACCATCATTATAACAAGCCATTACGATACCATCAGTATGATCTGTTTCAGCAGCCTTTATACCAAGTTTCTTTGTAATTTCACTTGATTTATTATCTTCAAGTAGGCTTGTTGTATCAATGAAATAGAATTTTCCTTCATAACCAACATTTTTTGCATCATAAGGAATTCTTAAAATAACATTATATATTGCATCATTATTATTTCTATTTCCTAATAATACTAAGAATGTTTCATCTTCATCTATCATTTTCTTCGCTTTATCTAAGCTAATTACTTTATAATAATCCTCATCAAAATAATCTTGATCAGGTCCTAAAGCTAAGTCATTTGCAGCTTTAATCCATTTATCACCAAAGCTTTCACTGCTACAAGATGCTAAAGTGAGGGTTAAAAGTGCTACTAGAAAAAGAAAAGGTAAAATAAAATATCTCTTTTTCATAAATACCTCCAAAAACAATACGAAATAATTATAAAATATTAACTATGTTTTTGCAAGAAAAAGAAAAGCCGCCAAGGCGACTTTTCAAATATTATTATTACTTTTTATTTCTTACTGCTGCTTGAGCGGCTGCAAGACGTGCAAGTGGTACACGATATGGAGAACATGAAACATAATTTAAACCAAGTCTATGACAGAAGTCAATACTTGATGCTTCACCACCATGTTCACCACAAATACCTAATACAATATTAGGTCTTGTCTTTCTTCCACCTTCTACTGCAAGAGTCATAAGCTTACCAACACCATGCTGGTCAAGACGTTGGAATGGATCATGCTCATAAACATTATTTTTATAATAATCTGGTAAGAATTTACCTGCATCATCTCTTGAGAAGCCAAATGTTAATTGTGTTAAATCATTTGTACCAAATGAGAAGAATTCAGCAGATTCTGCAATCTCATCAGCTAATACTGCAGCTCTTGGAATTTCAATCATTGTACCAACATGATACTTAATCTTCTTTCCTTTTTCTTTAAAAATCTTTTCTGCTTCACTATCAATAATTTCTTTTACGAAATCAAGCTCATTTTTATCACCAACAAGTGGTACCATAATTTCTGGTTCAACCTTGATACCTTCTTCAATACACTTGAAGGCAGCTTCGATTATAGCTCTTGTTTGCATACGACCAATTTCAGGATATGTTACATCTAAACGACATCCTCTATGACCCATCATAGGGTTAAATTCATGTAAAGAATCAATTCTCATCTTTAATGCTTCATAAGTCATATCTAATGATTTAGCTAATTCTTTAATATCTTCTTCCTTCTTAGGTAAGAATTCATGTAGTGGTGGATCTAATAATCTAATTGTTACACTATATCCAGCCATTTCCTTAAATATGCCATAGAAATCAGATTCCTGCATAGGTAAAAGCTTAGCTAAAGCTTCTTCACGCTTTTCAACTGTTGATGCAGTAATCATTCTTCTAATTTGGAATATTCTCTTTTCATCAAAGAACATATGCTCAGTTCTAACAAGGCCAATACCCTCAGCACCAAATTCTCTTGCTTGCTTAGCATCCTTTGGTGTATCAGCATTAGTTTTAACCTTTAATGTTCTAATCTCATCAGCCCAAGTCATAAATGTTTTAAAATCACCTGAAATAGATGCAGGGATTAATGTAATTGCGCCATCATAAACTAAGCCTGTAGAACCATCTAATGATAAAGTGTCACCTTCATGATAAATCTTACCATCCTTAGTTTTTAATGTTTTAGCTTCTGTATCAATTTCAAAATCAGAGCATCCTGATACACAGCATCTACCCATACCACGAGCAACAACTGCAGCATGGCTTGTCATACCACCACGAATAGTTAAAACACCTTGTGCAAAGTTCATACCAACGATATCCTCTGGTGATGTTTCAAGTCTAACTAAAATAGTCTTTTCTTTCTTTCTATCTGCAACATCCTTTGCATCAAAATAAATTTTACCTACTGCAGCACCTGGAGATGCAGGTAGACCTTTTGCAACAACCTTACCATCCTTTAATGATTTAAGATCAAATGTAGGGTGTAATAATTGATCTAATTGCTTAGGATCAACTCTCATAATTGCTTCTTCTTTAGTAATCATTTTAGAATTTACCATATCTACAGCAATCTTTAATGCTGCAAGACCTGTTCTTTTACCAGATCTTGTTTGAAGCATAAATAATTTTCTATTTTCAATAGTAAATTCCATATCCTGCATATCTTTATAATGCTTTTCAAGTGTTTGTGCAACCTTCTTAAATTGCTCATATGCTTCAGGCATATCCTTTTCAAGTGTTGCAATCTTAGATGGAGTTCTAATACCTGCAACAACATCCTCACCTTGTGCATTAATTAAATATTCACCAAATAATTTATTTTCACCTGTCGCAGGATCTCTTGTGAATGCAACACCAGTTCCTGAATCAGAGCCAAGGTTACCATAAACCATTTCTTGAATATTTACAGCTGTACCAATAGATGATGGAATATCATTCATTTCACGATAATAAATTGCACGCTCATTATTCCAGCTTCTAAATACAGCTTTAATAGCTAAATCAAGCTGAACCTTAGGATCTAGTGGGAAATCTTCCTTTGCAAGCTTTTTAAATAATGCTTTATATTGCTTAGTGATTTCTTCCATATCATCACCATTAAGATCAATATCTTGCTTAGCATTTTTTAAATTTTTATAATCATCTAATATTTTATTAAAGCCTTCTCTACCATAGCCCATTACAACGTCTGCAAACATTTCAATGAATCTACGATAAGAATCATATGCCCAACGCTTATTACCACTCTTTTTAATTAAAGATTGTAATACATCCTCATTCATACCAAGATTTAAAACTGTATCCATCATACCAGGCATAGATACAGGGGCACCTGATCTTACTGATACTAATAAAGGATTTTCTTTTGAGCCAAGCTCTTTACCAGTTTCCTTTTCTAATGCTTTTAAATGAGATGCAATTTCAGCTTGTATTTCAGCTGAAATACCATTATTTTTATAATAATCATTACAAGCTTCAGTTGTAATAGTAAAGCCATGTGGAACAGGAAGTCCAATATTTGTCATTTCTGCTAAATTTGCACCCTTACCACCAAGTAAGGCTCTCATATCTTTACTACCTTCATGAAAATCATATACAAATTTCTTCATAAATATTTTCGACATAATAATTGTATCTTTAATTATGTCCCTCCTAAAACAAATTCTTGGTTGTGGATACACACAACTAAAATAACTGCTTATTATATTTTTTAATTGTAGTTATTTTTTTATATTAAATATTATAGCACTTTAGTCTATATTTTTAAATAATAATTAAAAAGGACAAATTTGTCCTTTCTATTCTTCTTCAATAATATATTCTCCACGATAATTGCTCATCGCATTACTTGGATATCTTTTATATTTTTTAGCTGGAATTTTATAATTTTTAGCTTTATAAATATACATCTTTTTATTATCCCAGCATAATATTTCATCAATACCATCATCATCAATATCATATGCATCTGTACATAATGTAGGATGATTATCATCAGGGAATGATACAGCACATTCTAAATTACCATCTAAAAGGCCACCATTTTTATCTGCATGAGATAAAATTAAGAAATTTTCACCATCATATAATACAGGTGTTATAACAGTGCCATTTGTACCCATTTCACGTTCACAAATTAAATTACCATCACAATCAAATAATGATACTATACCATCACTACCCCAAAATGATGTTGCACAAATTTGTAATCCTCTAATATCATTACGATATTTTGCAACACTTATTCTTTGAGCATGACCTATATTATTATGCTTAATTACCTCACCCTTTAAATTAACAATATTCATACCCTCATTACCAGAGGCAAGTATTAATTGATAAGGATAATCCTTTTTTAATTTACAATATATTATTTCATCAGTATGATCAGAATTCATAGGTAATGATGAAATGATTTCACCATTGCTTGAAACATAATCATATCCTACAAACATTTCATCCTTACCATCTTTATTAAAATCATAAATATATGGGAAATGTCCTGTATTTTTATTATGGTATCTCCATAATAATTTCATATCTTTATTATATGCATATACATTTTGATATCTATCTTTAATAATGAAATCTCCTTGATACCCAAGTCCTTCAAAATCTGCAACTCTTATCGCATCAACATTTAAACGATAAAAAGGCTCATTTTTAACTAAGTTATCACCATATATAACTGGAGTTTTCATTTTCTTTTTTAATTTACCATCTTTAAGTGATACTATTCTTAATTCAAAATTTCTTGCATAAATTAATTCATCCTCTCCATCATTATCAATATCTGCAATTTGGAATGGTAAATCACACGAAATTAATGAATTATCTAAGCTATTACAAGGCTCACCAATAGTAAATAATACATTACCATCTAAATCTATTACAGTTATAGATGATATATGCGCAAAGCTATCTCTTATATATCTCTTTTGGTGCTGAGCTAGGGCTATTACAGTTTTACCATTTACATGACCAAATCTTATTTGTCTTCCTGTACCAAAATTTAATAAATCTATTTTCTTTATTAATTTTAATGGAGAATATTGGCTTTTAACTGTATCAAGTCTTATCTCTTCTCTATTTTTTTCTTTAATCTGATTAAAATAATCTTCATCCTTACAAGATACCTTAAAGAATGAATATCTTGCACAGCTCTTAGATACAAAGGCACATCTTCTACCACTTATAAATGATACCTTGTCAGATGATATTAATAATTTATTATTTAAATAAATCTTACATGATTTATCTAATTCAACTCTTATTTTATATGTATCATCTGGTGATATATCTATTTTATATGAAGATATTATATTAATATCATCATCTTTTCTTTCAGCTAAAAATATGCCCTTCATTGATAAGAATACAGCATTATATTTTCTTGATGTTTTATAATTAAATGCCATACCTGAAAAATGATTTATTTCAAATAATCTAATATCAAATTCTAAATTATATGGCACATAAAATATTTGCTTATGAACTAATGTAGGATAAACAACCTCAAATACACCTTTAGTGTTGTCTCCTCTATTTTGTTCTAAATAATGTATTCCATCCTCTTCAGTAATAAGCCAAGAGCCATCTAGGCTTCTCCATTGATGAAGCGGAATAGGATCATAATAAGGGCCAAAATTACCTTTATATTCTATATGATGATACTCACCTAGAGCAGTGTGACCATGATCATATGGTAATTCAGATAATTCAAATGATTTGAAATCTTCATTTATTAAATACTTCATTTTGACTCTCCATTATAAATATTATTCATTAAAGCTACCTTTGATTTAATTTCATCTCTTAATTCTTTTGGCTCTAATAGCTCACAAGCACTATTATAAGATAATACAAATGATATAATAATCATTTTATTTCTCATTGTACAAGATAAATTAAATGTACCATCTTCATTTTCAATTATTTTTTGATTTTTACCATAAATATGTTCTTTAATAATATCTTGTGAAACACCAGTAAATTTAATTAAAACATCATATTCCTCAAAGCCTTCTGATTCTGATTTAATGCCATAATCATCTACATAATCATGATAATCAAAATATATATCAGGATTATAATGCTCATTTAGGATTCTTAAATCCTTCATTCTTGTTAATTTAAAATGCTTAAAGCCTGAATTAATGCTTGAATCATTACCTAAATCCCAAGCAATTAAATAATAATCATTATGATAAGCATATACATAATAAGGATCTACCTTATGCATTGCATCAAATCCTTTAGAGTCCTTATATGTAATTAAAGCTCTTTTTTTAGATGTAATTGCACCATCTAAATCCTTATAAAATTTAAGCATTAAAGATTTATTAGATGATGATGGAAATCTTTCTAAAGCCTTTAATGGATATTTAATTTCATCAAAGCGATGTCTTGATATTGCAAGTATTTTACCTACTGCAGTATCAAAATCCTTTATACTTGTAAAAGAGGTATTTGCTGAATTTAAATAAATTGATGCATTACGTAATGCAACAAATTCTTCTTTAGTTAATTCTTTACCAATAGATTTTAAATTATTATTGTAATTTAATCTATAGCCACCATATTTTCCTTGCTTAGAAATAATATCGTAGCCAGCATCCTTTAATACACTTACGTATTCTCTTATATTTCTTTTATTACATTCTAGCATTTCAGCAAGGTCATCTGTAGAAACATAATCACCCTGTGTAGAATTTAAAATTATTAATGTTGTAAGACAATTAAGTGTTCTATCCATATGCTCTCCTAAAATAGCGGTGGTAAAATGAGATTTTGTATGATTTTTATATTGATATATATACATATATCTAGGTGTTTTTATATAAATTTTTTGGGAGAAAGAATCTCTATTTACCACCTTTTAAATTATAATATTTTAATAAATATTAAGCAAGAAAATTGAAAGAAAAAAAGACAATCAAATTAATGATTGTCTTAATTAATTATTGTGGGAAATAATCAGCTAAGAAATTAGCTGCATCTTCATCACCATTTGCAGCAAGCTGTTCAGCTAAAGTTCTTGCATATTCTTCATCCTTTTCAACACCTACACCAGCATAATAGCATTCAGCTAAACGAAGCTTTGCAGGGGCAAAATTAAGATTAGATGCTTGTAAATAATAATTAAATCCGCGTTCTTGATCAGCATCAGGATTATTAGAATCAATATAATGATCGCCAAGCTCCATTAATGCAAGTTCATCATTTAATGATGCGGCTGTTTCATAATAGTTCATAGCCTTATCCATATCCTGCTTAACACCTTGACCATATGCATAGCATCTACCAAGCTGATAATTTGCTGAAC
Organism: Acholeplasmatales bacterium; assembly: GCA_024681175.1. The sequence continues at coordinate 6,436 of JAILBI010000096.1, read as the reverse complement.
CACTACCTTGCTTTGCAGCACGGTTATACCATTGTACAGCCATCTTGAAATCTTGGTTAGTACCTGTACCATTGTAATAACAATTTCCAAGTAATACTTGTGCTTCTCTTAAATCTTCAATTGCGGCTTTCTTATAGAATGATAATGCTAAAACGAAATTCTTAATAGTACCATATCCATAATAATAACATTTACCAAGATTTAAATATCCATCTGGAGATTGTAAATCTGCAGCCTTCTTGTAGCAATCAAATGCTTTATCATTATCTGCATCAGTACCAATTGCTGTAAGATAGCAATCACCAAGTAAATTTAATCCTTCTGGTGAATCATATTTAGCTGCCTTCTTATATAATTCAAATGCTTTTTTAGAATCTTGTTCAGTTCCAATACCAGTTCTATAGCATCTTGCAGTATCTAAAATACCTGGAACATAATCTAAATCAGCTGATTCTTTATAAAGACTAAATGCTTTTTCTTTATCTACTTTAATTTCATAAGCTGTGCCTGTTGCATAACCAAAATAATAGAATGTACCTAATTTATGGAATGCTTCTGCAGAGCTATTTTGAGTTGCTTTTGTATACCACTTAACACAATCAGTGATAGGTAGGTCTGGATAAGATGCACTTTCACAAATTAAACCAAGCTCATATTGAGCATCTCCTGAACCAAGTGTTGCTGCTTTCTTATAGAAATCAACACCCTTCTTTTCAGAAATACCACCAAGATCGTAATAATAATAATCACCTAAATTCTTTGCAGCATTTGGTTCATCAAGATTTAATGCCATTTGATAATAATTTAATGCAACATTAATATCCTTTTTAACACCTAAGCCTTGATAATATTGAGTACCAAGGTTAGTTAAAGCCTCTGGATAATTTTCTTTTGCAGCATCTTGGAAATATTGTAAAGATTTCTTATAATCCTTTTCAACACCCTGACCTTGGAAATACATTAAACCAATCATAAATTTAGCATATGTATTATTTTCAGATGCGAATAAATTATAAATTTGGAATGCTTTATCATAATCTCTAACATCATCTTTACCAAAATAATAACAATTAGCTAAATGAAGTAATGCTTCCTTATCACCTAAAGATGCAGCCTTAGCATAATATCTTGCAGCTAAGAAATGATTCTTTTCTGTACCAATTCCATAATAATAACAATCAGCTAAATTAGAATTTGCATAATCATTATTATTTTCAACAGCTAATCTATACCATTCAAATGCTAAAGAATCATTTTCAGGTAATCCTAAGCCATTTTGATACATGTAGCCTAAATATAATTGAGCTACAGGATCATCAGATGTTTGTGTAAATAAGCTTAAAGCTTCAGGATATTCTTCTTGAGAAAATTTAAAGATAGCTTTTTCTAAAGCATCTCTATCAAGCTTAACAATTTTTACTTCTTTAACCTCACTATCAGCTAAAGGTTCAATCTTGTCTTCTTCCTTTTCTTCAGCTTTAATTTCTTCCTTTGGTTCTTCTTTTTGTTCAACTACAGGTTCGTTTGCTTTTTCTTCTTCAACTTTTTCTTCTTGTGCTTCTTGAGCTACAGGTTCTTCTTTTGTTTCTTCTTTTACTTCAACTGGAGCTTCTTCCTTAACCTCAGGCTTAGCTTCTTCTTTAACCTCTTCAGTCTTCTTTGGTTCAGGTGCACCTTCATCGCCTAATAAAGTTAATAGATCATCCATTAAATTTTCATCTAAATAAAGTGGTGTACCACGCTCAATTTTAGATCTAAAATCATCAGCACGAAGTAAATCTTCATCTGTAACTTCTTCATCATTATAAACAGAATCATATAATGAATCGATATCCTTATCTAAAACTACTTCGATAATAGTTTTACCACGATTAAATTTATAAATTGTTTCATAATCTTGATAAAATTGATTATCTAATAAAGATTTAGTTGATACAAATAAAATAATCGCATGACTTCTTAAAATAGAAACTCTTGTTCTATTTACACCTTCTACAAGCTCATCTTTAATTTCATAGCCATGCTTAATCAATTCATTTTTAATTTGATTAACCTTAGCCTTTGCGCTTGCAACATATGATAAAAATAAAATCTTACCCAATTTGATCACTCCTTTTTAGCAAACAAAAACCATTATCATAATTTTAACACAATAATAAATATTTTAAAACCAAAAAAGATAAATATTTTTTAATGTTAATATTTTATATTAAAAATAATGGAGAAAACCTCCATTATTCTTAATTATTTTATATTCTTCATCATCATATATCTAGCTACAGCACAAATACCTTTTGCATCCTTAAATGTATCATTTTTAATCATTTCGATTAATTCATCAAAAGGAATAAATTTACCCTCTAGTGCTTCATCAAAATCAAAATGTTTTTTTGTTTCAACAAATTTATCACATAAATATAAATAAATTATTTCATCTGTATATCCACAAGATGGATACATAGATCCTAAAGGAATAATATTTAAAGCCTTTAAGCCTGCTTCCTCCTCAAGCTCTCTTACACATGTTATAGATGGATCTTCACCTTCATCTGCCTTACCCGCAGGAAGCTCATAAATAATATCATCATATGGATATCTATATTGCTTTATAACATATACTTCATTTTTATCATTAATACATAAAATACATGCACCCTTAGTATGTCTTACTACCTCTCTTATAGATTTATTACCATTAGGGCATAAAACATCATCCTTATATAAGGTAACTACCTTTCCTTCATATATTAATTTACTATTTAATTTCTTTTCTTTTAAATCCATAATGATACCTCTTTTATTATTTTTTAATATTTTATCATAATTCAATATAAATGAAAATAAAGCGCAATTTTGCGCTTTATTGATTATTATCACAAGGATTTTCACTTTCTATAATTGAATCTGCAATCTCTTCCTCAAATGTCTCTTTTTCTTCTATTGGAGGAGTATCCTCAGGATCAAATATTTCTTTCTTTTCATCCTCTTCATAAACAAGTGGAGATACATCTGGTTCAGGGTCAGATAGCTGCATACCTAAATATCCTTTCTTCTTTACATGAAGTAGGAAGAATACTAAGAATAATGTTGCAACTAAAAGTATTACAATATTACTAATACCCATTGATAAGCCTGCACAGAATGTAGGATCAGTTTTTAATGGAGTTAGGTAATAACAAATTAATAATATTATTATTCTTGAACCTATTCTTGATAAATTTAAGAAAAATGACAATTTAGTTTGACCAAAGCCATATAATAAGCCTAAGATTGCGGCAGTAATACCAAGTGCTGGAATGGATAATGAATCAAATACAAATATGTCTTTTATCATATTTTTATATGTTTCCATTCTTTCCTTTGATTCACTTTGGTTTTTAACTAATGTAAATAAATCAGTTATTTGATCTATTAAGAAAAATCTTAATAAAATATAGCCTATTGCTGAAATAATAGTAACTACTATTAATGATTTCCAGAATGTTCTAACAGCTCTTTTAATATTTCTATTACCTAAATTTTGAGAAACAATTGTAGATGTTCCTTCCTCAAATGAATTTGTAGGTGATGTAATTAATCCTGAAATATTATTTGATACACCAAGGGTACCTACAATTAATCCATCCATTAAAGGATCTGCATTACCCTTATTCCAGAATGCACCACACATGCCATTTACAACAACCTTACCCATACTCATTACAAATTTACCAAAGAAAATAGGAATTGATAATTGTAAAATTCTTACTGTATAAACCTTTTTTAAAGGTAATAATTTAATAGATACATGTAATATATTAGATGGTCTAAATAATATTATTAAGCCATATAATGTTAATGCAGCTTGAGCAATAATTGTGGCAGTTTCAACTGAAACAATATCTAACCATTTAAATCCATATACAAAGGCACATGTTAATCCAAGCTTCATAAGCATTACAACAATATTTAAAACCATTATACGCTTAGAATTACCTTTAGCCTTCTCTAAACCAATAAATACACTATTGATAGATACAAATGCAAGCTCAAGCATTTGTAATCTAAAATAATTAACACCAATTTTTACTGAATCTTCTGCGATTTGACACATTCTTAAAATTGGTTCTGATAAAGGAATTAATATCAACATCAATATTAAAGATAAAATGACTGACATAAATAATAAATTAGATGCTGAATGACGTGCATTTTTAAGGTCACCTGCACCATAATATCTAGCAACAAGTACACCACCACCTGCAGCAAGACCTCCACCAAAGGCAGATATTGTACTTTTAATCTGGCTTATTGATGATACTGCATTTTGTGCTGTAGTATTAATTGATGCACAAATAATTTGGTCAATAACAGTATATGCACTATTAAAGAAATTATATAAAGCGATAGGTAAGCATATTGCAAGAATAGTCTTTAATAGGTCACCTTTTAGAATCATTTCTCTTCTTTTTGCTTCTGTAGCCATGATATCCTTTTCCTTTCTACAACAAAATTGTAGTACTAAATTATTTAAATAAAAAGGAAAAAATCACTCAAAAGTAATATTTGAGTGAATTTTTCCTAAATTTATATTTATTTCATTAATAATTCAGTAATGTTTTCTGCAAAAGCCTTAGTATCATCAGGGATAATTCCTTGTTCTAATAATGATTCATTATATAAAATATTTACATATTTATTAAATAAATCCTTATTATCCTTTGATAAGCCTTCAAGCTTTTCAAACATAGGATGATTTGGATTAAGCTCAAATATTCTATCTGCCTTAACCTCATGATTTTGAGCCTTTAATACACGTTCCATCTCAAATGAGATTTGACCTTCAGCTGAAACTGAGCAAGCTCTATCTGTTAATTTTTTAGAAATAACTACATCCTTAACAGATGGGATAGCTTCCTTAACTGTATTTAAGAAATCCTTCTTTTCTTCTTTTAATTCATCGATCTTTTTATTTTCATCATCTGATAATAATTCAAGATCATCCTTTGAAATATTTTTAAATGGCTTTTCATTATAATTCTTTATTGCATCAAGCATGAATTCATCTACACCATCAGATAAAATAAATAAATCATAATCCTTATTTAATACTTGATTAATTTCAGGTAATCTTGAGGCTTGTTCCTTATCCTTTGCAGATACGAAATAAATAGCCTTTTGACCTTCCTTCATATTATCAACATATTCTTTAAATGTAATCAATTTATCTTCCTTATAGCTCTTTAAAAGAATTAAATCCTGAAGCTTTTCTTTCTTCTCGCCCCAATTTTCATATGTACCATATTTTAAATTGACACCATAATTTGAATAGAATTCTTCATATTTCTTTCTATCATTTTTAAGCATTGAAGAAAGCTCACCTAAAATCTTAGTTTCAACATTTTTAGCAATTTTCTTAATTGCTCTATCCTCTTGTAATGTTTCTCTTGAAATATTTAAAGGAAGGTCTGCTGAATCTACTAAGCCCTTTACGAATCTTAAATATTCAGGAACAAGCTCTTTACATTTATCTAAAATAAATACACCCTTAGTATATAATTTTAAGCCACGCTCATTATTATCATTCATAAAATCATACATTGGCTTTTTAGGAATGAATAATAATGCTTCATATGTAATATTACCTTCAACCTTAACCTGAATAGATGTAATAGGATCTTGATAATCCATGAATTTATTTTTATAAAATTCATTTAAATCCTTTTCAGTTACATCAGATTTATTTTTCTTCCAAATTGGAAGCATAGAATTAATTGTTTCAAGCTCTAAATGAGTCTTTGGCTCTTTATTATCATCCTTATCATTTTCATCCTTAGGATCATATTTAGTAACCCAAGTTTTAATAGGATATCTTACATAATCAGAATATTTTTTAATTAAATCTTGGATCTTATATTCATCTAAATATTCTGAATATTTTTCTTCTTCAGTATCATCTCTTAAATATAATGTGATAATAGTTCCTGCATCATCTTTTTGTGCTTCTTCAATTGAATATGAATCAAGACCATCACTTTCAAATAAATAAGCTTTATCTGAATTAACATTCTTTGTTAATACTGATACATGCTTTGCAACCATGAATGCTGAATAAAAGCCGACACCAAATTGACCAATGATATCTACATCACCCTTTTGAGCTTCACCAAGCTTTTCAATGAATTCCTCAGAACCACTTTTTGCAATAGTACCTAGATTATTTTCAAGGTCTTCCTTAGTCATACCAACACCATTATCAGTGATAATGATTGTTTTTGCTGCCTTATCAGCTTCTACCTTTATTTCATAATCTGTAGCTAATTTAGTATCAGTTAATGATAAATAATGTCTTTTATCAATCGCATCAGATGCGTTTGATACAAGCTCACGAAGGAATATTTCTTTGTGAGTATATATTGAATTAATCATCATATCTAATAATTTCTTAGTTTGTGTT
>JAILBI010000081.1 GCA_024681175.1 Acholeplasmatales bacterium | reverse complement strand
AGCTTTATAAAAAACATGACAGAATCGTTTGATTCTGTCTATTTTTTTTTATGCTTTAATTATAAAATTAAATATTTTATTGATTTATAGGAATGATTATATTATAATCATTTTAAATTTTTTATATTGGAGGTATTTATGAATACTTTTAAGAAGGTTAGAAGCTTTATTGCAAATACTACAAATGGTATGGCAATTGGTTTATTTGGAACCTTAATTATTGGAACAATATTAAATCTAATTTCCAAAATCCCTTATTGTGATTATGTAAGTACATTTGCAAAATATGTTCAAAGCTTAATGGGCTTTGGTATAGGTCTTGGTGTTGCAATCGCATTAAAGGAAAAAGGTATTAGAATGGTTACTATTGCAGTATGTGGTGCATGTGGAACACAAATTTTCTCTTTCATTGATGGAGGAGTTTGGCAAACATTCTCAGATCCTTTATCTTGCTACTGTGCATCTTTAGTTGGATATTTTGCAATTAAATTAATAATGAGAAGACAAACACCTGTAGATATTTTATTAATACCACTTGTTGGCTTAATTTGTACAATGTTCTATTCATTCTTTGTAGCTGATTATGTTCATTATATTACTGTAGGTATTGGTGAGGTTATTGAAGCTTCATTTGATGTTGTACCATTATTAATGTGTATTATTGTTTCTGTACTTGTTGGTATGGCACTAACTGCACCTATTTCAAGTGTTGCAATATGTGTTGCAATTGCAATTGGTAATACACCACTTGCTGCAGGAGCTGCATTAGTTGGATGCTGTACACAAATGGTAGGATTTGCTGTACATACTGCAAGAGATAATAAGGTTGGTTCTGTTATTGCTGTTGGTATTGGTACATCAATGCTCCAATTTAAAAATATTGTTAAAAAGCCACTTATTTGGTTACCTACTATTATTGCATCAGCAATATTAGGCGTATTTGCATATGTATTTAAATTTAAAACTGATTCAGTTGGCGCAGGTATGGGTACATCAGGTCTTGTTGGTATTTTAGATACATTTGATGTAATGGGATATAAGCCTTTAGCAATAATTGAAGTGTTAGGTATTTGTGTTGTTGCTCCAATTGCTTTAGTATTTGGTCTTGATTTATTATTTAGAAAAATTGGTTGGATTCAAAAAGGTGATTTTGCGTTAGCAACTTCTGATGATTTTGCATCAGCAACACCTGAAGGAAAGGCTGAAGCATCAGCAACTGAAAATAATAATAACGCTGAAGTTGAAGATGTTAATGATGAAGCTTTAGCAAAAGAAGATTTAAAAGAAGAAGCAAAACAAGAATTAAATGAAGATATAGCTTTAGAAGATAATAAAGAAGAAAATGAATAAAATTATAATATCTTTGCGTCGTCGCAAAGATATTTATTTTTTAACAAAATATTTCTTGCAATAATAATATCTCTATGTTAAAATCATTTTGCCTATTTTATAGGTAAAGCACAATATTCCGCTAGCAAGGAATTATAATGGCTATGAATATTGTTAATGAGGAGATATTACTTTATGGCAAATGTAAAAGGACAAGCATTAATTAATGAAATTACTGCTGAATATTTACAAAATCGTCCAGAGTTCCGTCCTGGCGACAACGTAAAGGTATACGTTAAGATTATTGAAGGCGACACTCATCGTATCCAAGTATTTGAAGGACTTGTAATGAAGATGAGAGGTGCTGGAATTTCTGAATCTTTCACTGTAAGAAAAATTTCTTATGGTATCGGTGTAGAAAGAACATTCCCACTTCATTCACCAATCATTGATCATATTGACGTAGTTAGAAAAGGTAAGGTTAGACGTGCTAAGCTCGGCTATATCCGTACATTATCTAAGAAAGCTGCAAGAATCGACGAAAGACGATAATTATAAAGTCAACTTGACTTTTAAAAGGCAATGCAAATTGTCTTTTTTTTCTTTCAAAAACATTGTATAATATAAAATGTATTTTTTAATACGAGGAGGACAAAACGAAAATGAGTGGTTTTTTCGGTGTCGTATCAAAAACTGATTGTGTAATCGATCTATTCTTTGGTGTAGACTATCATTCTCATTTAGGAACAAGAAGAGCTGGTATGGCTGTTTTGGGAGAAGATGGTTTTAATAGGTCAATACATAACATTGAAAATGCTCCATTTAGAACAAAATTCGATGGAGACTTACCTTCAATGAAGGGTAAGATGGGAATAGGCTGTATATCAGACTATGAACCACAACCATTAATTGTTAAATCTCACCATGGTACTTATGCAATAACTACTGTAGGAAGAATTAACAATGTAAAAGAAATTGAAGAAAAATTATTTAAGCATGGAACATCACATTTCTTAGAAATGAGTGGAGGAGATATTAATCCTACTGAGCTTATTGCTTCAGTTATCAATCAAAAAGAAAATTTAATTGATGGCTTAAGATATGTTCAAGAAATTGTAGATGGTTCAATTACAGTATTATTATTAAATGAAAAAGGTATTTATGTATCTAGAGATAAATATGGAAGAACACCTGCAGTAATAGGTCATAAGGATGGCGCATATTGTGTTGCATTTGAATCATTCTCATATTTAAATTTAGGATATGTAGATTATAAAGAATTAGGACCTGGTGAAATAGATATCATTACACCTGAGGAAGGTGTTAAGATGCTTGTTGCACCTGGTGATAAAATGAGAATTTGTACATTCTTATGGGTATATTATGGTTACCCTTCATCAGCTTATGAGGGAATAAGCGTTGAAAGAATGAGATATAATTGTGGTAAATTCATTGCCCAAAGAGATTCTGCAAAGCCTGATTGTGTTGCAGGTGTACCTGATTCAGGTATTGCACATGCAATTGGATATTCAAATGAATCTGGAATTCCATATTCAAGACCATTTATTAAATATACACCTACATGGCCAAGAAGCTTTATGCCTACAACTCAAATTAAACGTAATTTGATTGCACATATGAAGCTTATACCAGTCCATGATTTAATTAAAGATAAGAAATTATTATTAATAGATGATTCAATCGTTCGTGGAACACAAATGAGAGAAACAACTAAATTCTTATATGATAGCGGTGCAAAAGAGGTTCATATTAGATCAGCTTGTCCACCATTATTATATGGATGTAAATATTTAAATTTCTCAAGATCTAATAGTGAGATGGAACTTATTACAAGAAAAGTAATAATGAAATTTGAAGGAAATACAGATCCAGATACTATCAAAGAATATATTAATCCAGATGGAGATAAATATAAAAAGATGGTAGAAGAAATTCGTCAGCAGTTGAATTTCACTTCACTTCAGTTCAATCGTTTAGATGACCTTAAGAAGGCCACTGAAATTGATGAAAATAAATTATGTACATATTGTTGGGATGGGAGAGAATAATGAAAGAAAAAATTAAAAACAACTTCAACTTAATTATCTTCGCAGTAACAGTTGTATCATTATTATTAATACTTCCAGGTATTATTGGGGCTATTAATAATAACATGACTAACCAAATGATTGTTACAATCATTGGTTGGGCATCATTTATTACAACTGGAGCATTACTAATATATGGTTCTGTAAAGAAAAATTATAATAATTTATTATTTTATATCTTTGCATTTCTAGTATTAGGTGGTATTGTTAGTGATGTATATGGAATAACACAAGGAAATTATAATTCTATTTATTATTTAGCATTAGACGCTGGATTATTTGTATTATTCCTATTAAGAGAATTAAAACCTCATAAATACATCAATTTAGCATTCTATATTGTATTTTTGACATTCGCCGCAATTACAGTAGTTCCTGTACTTGGTGGAGGAATAGTTGCATTTGCACATGCAATTCAAGTAGTAACAGTATTTGTTATTGTACTTAAAAAAGATTTAGAAAACGAAAATAAGAAAGAGGAGAGCGAAAATGAATAAAAATTCTAAATTAGTATCAGTTATTTTATCAGCCGTAGCATTAGTATTATTTGTAGTATCATTTATATTAACAAAGGCTGTAGAGGAATCAGAAGCTGTTGTAACAGGCAAAGAAACATCAATTATCTTAGTTGGCGCAATCGTATCATTAGGTGGTTTAATTATCAATTTATTAGATAATCATAAGCTTATTAAATTATTACCACTTATCTCTTATGCAGTATTTGCAATTTATATGAGCCAATTTGCTGAAGATTATTTAGCAGCTGGCTATGGTGCAAGTGATCCAGTATTCAATTACCCAGTATTAAATTTCTTAGCAGTAATCTTATTTGCAGTTTCTGCAGTATTTATGGTAAAAGATGGTTATAAGTGGGCAAAGGTAGTATTCGTTACTGCAGCATCATATTTAACAATCGTTACTGTAACTGCAACAATGGGTTATTATTTCTTATATGATTATGAAGGTGCATTATATGTTTCATTATATGTAATTGCTACATCTGTATTAATGATTTCTACATTAGTTGCTGGTTTAATTTCATTCTTACCTGAAACTGAAGCTAAAGAAGAAGCAAAAGTTGAAGAAGCTAAGGAAGAAGTAGCTGAAGAAAATGTAGAAGCAACTGAAGAAGTAGCTGAAGACACTAAGGATGAAGAAGTTAAAGAAGAAGCTCCAGCTCAAGAAAATAATGATGCTGAAGAATCATCAAAAGATGAAGTTAAACTTGATTTTGGCGATAATAATTAATTAAATTAGGCTCGATGAGCCTAATTTTTTTTATGTTTAATATCAAACAAATTATTTATTATATTTAATTTATTAATTTAAAAGATTATAATAAAAAGCGGAGGCTTTTATAATGGGGAAATTAAATAAAAAATTAATTGAAAAATATGCTAAAGATTCATTTGAATTAGTAGAAAATGAATCTGAAACAACAACTAAAATCGGTGGTAATCCACTTGTTCCTACAAATTTTAGTTGGCCTATTTCAAATGGTGAAAAAATTCCATTTTTTATGCAGGTTAATTTTGGTGAGGTTAATGCTGATAAGAAAGTGAAATATTTACCATCATCAGGTATTTTATATATCTTCCTTGATGATGATGTAATTAATTCAAATTATCCTTTAGAAAAAGGTGAGCATTACGAGGTTATATATGTAAATGAAGGAACTGATAATTTACATGAAGAAGAATCTGATACAAAGACATATGAAGAGAAATATTTCAATGTAAATAAGATCAAGATGTATCCTAACCATGAAGAATTTAGTGATTTATATGAATATATAGAGGATGCTGATGAAGATATTCAAGATGAATATTTTGATAACTATCATTTCATTGAAACTGATTATGGTTTTTTAGGTGGTTATCCTCAAATATTCCAATCAAGTTATCTTCAAGACAATGAAAGTCAGATACTTCAACTTGAAAGTGGCGATGATTATATGTGGGGAGATGATGGCTTCCTTCAATTCTATATGTCTAATGAAGCACTTGAAAAATTAGATTTTACTGATGTTAAAATTAATCTTGAAACAACATAGAAAATAAAAATAGGTTAATTATATTTGTATATCAAATAAAGGAGATATTATGTATAAACTTGGATTATTAGGATTTGGAAAAATGGGTGGTTCAATTATTAATGGATTAATTGAATCTAAAAAAATAGAAAGAAAAGATATTATTATATATTCATTAAATAAAGAAGATATTTTAAATGGAGGCTTTGTCTTAGCTAAAGATGAGCTTGATGTTTATCAAAATAGTGAAATAGTATTATTTGCAATAAAGCCTCAACAATTTCCTGAGGTTATGGAAAAATTAAAAGATTCAAATAAAAAGCCTAATCTTTTAATTACAATTGCGGCAGGTATTACAATTTCATATTTACAAAAATCATTAGGTAATGAATTAGAGGTTGTAAGATTCATGCCAAATTTAGGTGCTCAAATCAATATGGCAGTATCTACAATGGCTCATTCAAATAATGTATCTAAGGCTAATTTAGCTTTTGCAAGATCAATGTTTGAATCTATTGGCTCAGTTACAGAAGTATCTGAAGATAAAATAAATATATTATTACCACTAAATGGTTCATATCCTGCATATATTTGGTATTTTATTAGATCATTTGTAAGATATGCTAAAAAGAATGGAATAGATGAAAATGATGCAAGAAAAATGCTTGCAGATGCAACACTTGGTTGTGCGACATTATTAAATTCATCACCTAAGGATTTAGATACATTAATTAATGATGTATGTTCATATAAGGGTACAACTATTGAAGGTGTATATGTATTTGATGATAAGAAATTAGATGATATTGTATATGAAGCATCAGAAAAATGTGCAAATAGAGGAAAAGAATTAGAAAAATAATATTTTGATGATATAATATTATTAGTTTTTTTGTGTGGAGAAGGTATGGAATTAAGAAAAGGAAATATTACTAATAAGTTAATATCTATCTTGTATGTAGTATTACCATGGATAATTATATTTTCTTTATCTATGTTATCAGGATATATTTTATTATATAAAGGATATCCAAGAGGTGATGACACTACATTCCATTATGCCCAAATAGAAGATATCTATTTGGCATTAAAAAGAAATGAATATAATGTAATATCATCATATCTTTCATTTGGTTTAGGATATGGTAAAAGATTATTTTATTCACCATTATCTCATTTCTCAATGGCCGTAGTAGCTGTAGTATTAGAACCATTTGGTGTTTCTTTATTACAAGGTGTTAAAATAGTTATTTTCTTATCTATATTTTCATCTGGTATGTTTGCATACACATTAGGAATGAGAATGACTAAAAATAGAGCATTATCAATTTTGATAGGTGCTACATATTTATTCATGCCTTATAAATTATTTTGCGCATTTGAACGTTTCGCAATTGCAGAAGCAGTGGCAATATCATTTGTTCCTTTATTCTTTTTAGGATTATATGATTTTGTTCATATGAAGGAATTAAAAATAAAACCATTTATAGAAATAATATTTGGTGCATTATTTTTATATCTATCTCATAATGCAACTGCATTATATTCATATGCTGCAGGTGGTATTTATTTATGTTTTTATTTTAAAAATATATATAAATCATTTAAAGATAAAACAACATTAATATTTACCATATCAGCAGTAATAATATTATTAGGATTATTATCATATTTCTTATTCCCTACATTAGAGCTTTATAATAAAAATTTATATAATG
>JAILBI010000013.1 GCA_024681175.1 Acholeplasmatales bacterium | reverse complement strand
CACACCACATTCTAAATCATCAACATAATATACTTTATTTGTATATTTTAAAATTGCAGGTACATCAGATGCTAAATATGATGCGTCCTTACCTTCTGCAACAATAAGTGGAGATCCATTTTTAGCAAACCATACTTGGTTTGGATATTCCTTAAACATTAAAGCTAAAGCATATGAACCACGTGCTCTAACCATTGCCTTATTGATGGCATCGATAGGTCCAATTTTGTATTTTTTATAGTAATAATCAACAAGTTTGATGATTATTTCAGTATCAGTATCAGAATAAAACTTGTACTTCTTGTTAGTTAATTTCGCTTTTAATTCTTGATAATTTTCAATGATACCATTATGAACACCAATAACATTAAAATCATCGCTATGATGTGGGTGAGCATTAGTCTCTGTACTAGCACCATGAGTTGCCCATCTACTGTGTCCGACTCCTGAATTAGATTCAATAGTCATATGGCTAATTTTCTCAATTAGATTTTCTAATTTACCCTCAGCCTTAACAACGATTGGATTTGAATCATTGTTTCTAACAGCAATACCTGCTGAATCATATCCTCTATATTCTAGCTTCTTTAATCCATGAATTAATACTGAAGAAGCTTCTTCTTTTCCTACGTAACCAACTATTCCACACATATTTTTTTCCTCCTCATTTTTTCAAATTAAAATATGTGCATTTTTTTAAATTCTAATCACGTAACAATTCCTTGCAAATGAAATTTTCTTTATTGAATAACTCTTAACATAGCATAATACTGCATTTACATTTAAAGCAGCATTCTTAGTTATGTTTGTAAAGTAATAAATGTTTGCGTATAGTAAATTATCAATGCACTCTTGACCAAGTACACTAACAATGATTAATACATTTCTGTTTAGATGAATTAAGTTCATAGATATTTTGCTAGACACTGAATTCATAAAATATTTATAAACTAAATTCAATAAGTCATTAATAGCATCAATTTTTGGAATAAATGCTAAAGTAATTGTTACAGCAGTTGAAATAATACTACCGATAATTACCTTTCTAATCTTGTCACACGCAAGAATTGATAAAAGTATAATAAAGGAAAAAATATACATAATTACAAGTGTATTATTCATTACTATTGTTCTTGCAAAATCAACCATATTTATTTCCCCCTTCTGTATATACAAAGTATATACAATATTTTATCACACTAACGAATATTAATCAAATTAATATTCAAATAGAAGCCCTTTTTACATAAAAAAAGAACAAAATTGCCAAATCTTGTTGAAAAACAAGCAATTTTGTTCTCGTATTGTTTATTTTTATTTAATAAATATTTTATCGCTTTCTTCTAATTTTTCTTTAAAAAGAGGATACTTTTTAAAGATTTTATCTAGATTATATTCGACACTTCTCGCATCTAAATCATGACAATCTGTACCTATAAAATCGATATAATTATTCTTTAAAAGATACTTAATAATTTTCTTTTGTCTTCTATCACTAAATGTCTTAGTATTAACTTGAATTTTCACTCCCATATTATGAATTTCATCATAATCTTTAAATGTTAAATAACTATATCTTTCAATATGAGCAATGATAGGAATATAACCTAAAACCTTGATATCGTAAAGTTTATCAATGACTCCAACATCAAATCTTGTCGAAAATTCAATTAGAACATATTTAGTATCATTCATTGTAATTATTTTATCATTTTTTAAATCTTCACTTAAATTTTCATAAAAATATATTTCAGAACCGAGATATAAATTTATATTTATATCCCTTACATTTTCTTTTAATTCTAAGTACTTTTTTTTAATATTTTCTTTATCTAAATTCATCTCATTTTGATGGGGTGTAAGTATTACATTTTTCACATGATTTTTTAATTCTAAATTCAATAATTCCCTAGATATTTCAAGACTTTTTGAGCCATCATCAACATTTGGAATTATATGTGTATGAATGTCAATCATAATGCCACCCCCAATATTTTAATCTGAATTGATTCATAAAAAATTTTATCATAATTAATTCTATTTTTCTACTTATTAATAATAAAAACCGCTACATTAAATAGCGGTTTAGATGTTATTCTGTCTTTGGTTCTAACTCGTTTTGATCTTTATTGTTAGCATCATTTTTCATATTCTTGTATTTAGATAAATCAAATACGCAGTTAACAATACCAGCAACAACAATACCAATTACGATAGCGGCAATTATTGAAATATAAACACTAATATTACCAGTCTTTGAAACAACTTTATTAGTTGAATAATAAACTGTAGATGCAGAACCTGAATATGCTCTTTTTTGAGCGGCAGTTAAGATATTAGTAATCTCA
>JAILBI010000284.1 GCA_024681175.1 Acholeplasmatales bacterium | reverse complement strand
AAAGATTCAGATACAGTAATTTATAAAGCTTGTCACCATGGTACTGATGTTGGCTCAGCTAATAATAAATCAACAGGTGCTACATCAACAAATGGTGGTAATAGAATGGCATTATTACAATTATTAAATCCTGATTATTGTTTTGTAAGTTCGGCAATTACACAATCAGATCACCCATTCCCACGCGCTATCGCGACTATGTTATATTTTACAGAAAATGTATATTTTAATGGTACAATGGGAACAATTTGTTTTGATTTAGATGGTACTAATGTCGGTGTACAAGGCTTAGGTGCGACATCTAATTACACTCTTACTGGTCATGAAATTGATTATGAGTCTGAAAAGAATTTAAGATATACTGAAACAGTGTGGTATAATAATCATATATTTGAAGGGGCATACTCCTGGTATAAAGGAGATATTGCTAATCCAACGGACAAAGAACTCACCGAATGGTATTTGAATAAATTGTATGAGGATTATCCTAAGTAAGGAGGACTATAATGGAATTTATATTTAATAAGATTAAAGAATATAAAAAGATTATAATATTTGGTCACGTAAGACCAGATGGTGACTGTATAGGCAGTCAATATGGTCTACAAAGAATTATTAAAGAAACTTATCCTGAAAAAGAAGTAATAGTATCAGGTGAAGCCAGTGATTATTGTTCATTTATTGGTACTCCTAAAATGGCAAACGATGATGATTTTAAGGGCGCTTTAGGTATTTGTGTAGATATCGCAAACGGAGATAGAGTATCAGACCAAAGATATAAAAATTGTGAATATACAATTAAAATTGATCATCATATTAATGTTGATTCATTTTGTGATTATGAATATGTAGATGAAAAATCACCTGCGTGTGCTCAAATATTAACTGAATTTTTCAAAAAATTTGATAAAGAATTAAAATTACCTAAAGATGCTGCAGAAGCATTATATGTTGGTATTGTTACAGATACAGGTAGATTCAAATTTGACAGTGTCAATTCTAAAACATTTGATGCCGCATCTTTACTTGTAAGTTATGGTGTAAGATTGGGTTATATTGATAATAAATTATCTGTTGAAACATTAAATTCATTAAAATTAAAAGGTTATTGTTTAACTCATTTTGAAACAACTGATAAAGGCTTTGCATATTTAAAGATGCCAAAAGAAGTTATAGAACAATTTAAAGTAACTAAAGAAGAAGCTGCAAACCAAGTAACAACTATCTCAACAATCCAAGGTTATCCTGTTTGGGCATTATTCATTGAATATGATAATGAAATTAGAATAAGATTAAGAAGTAGAGGACCAGTAATCAACAAGCTTGCCGAAAAATGGGGTGGAGGCGGACATGCCAAAGCATCTGGTGCTACTTTAGGTAGTTGGGATAATTTAGGTAAGTTTTTGGATGATGTAAATAAAATTGTTGAAGACTATAAATTAAACAATGAAGATTAAATAGACATTCGTGTCTATTTTTTTCTTTTTAAACTAAATATTAACCAAATTGATTTAAAGTATTTATTATATTATATATAATAATTAATAAGTTAATTGGATTATAACGTTTGGTTGTTTTCATTTGTTTCATGCCTGAGTTTTATTGACAAAACTTGTCAAACACCTTATACTATAAATGATGTCAAACGATTTCATTTAAATAAGGAGGAGTAGATCGAAATGATAAGAACAGAAAGATTAGTATTAGATGTACTAAAGGACAGTGACGAGGATGATGTAATTGCAATCCTTTCAAATCCATCAGTTAAGGAAAATTATATTTGTTATGACCTTGACTATGACGGATACAAAAAACAATTTAAACAATTAAAACTAAATTCTAAGATTAAAATTCACTACGCTAGAGGAATTTTTTTAGATAATAAACTTATTGGTTTTATCAATGATGCGAGAATTAGAGATGACAAAATCGAAATTGAGATGGCTCTAGCACCTGATTATCGTGGACAAGGCTACGGTACTGAAGCTTTAACTGCTTGTATAGATGAATTATTTACAAAGGGTTATACAACTGTTTCAACATATTGTTTTAAATCAAATTCAACTTATGCAAATTTATTAGTTAAATGTGGAATGACTAAATTAGATAGAGAAGAATCATTAACTTATAGAGGTAATGATGTTGTTTGTACATTCTATACTATTAAAAAGTAAATAATAGATAATAAGATAGCAACCGCTATCTTATTTTTTTGTTATTGAATATAAAATATAATATGATACAATATTTGTATATCGGAGGGTTATAACGTACTTAAGATATGTTAAGCTGGATAAGATTGTTAGATGAAACGCTAACTATTATCCAGCTTTTATTTTTTTAAACAAGGAGTGAATATAATATGTTAATATCTGAACATTTAAATTATAAAAAGATATTTAAATTAACAATATTTCCAATAATAATGATGATATTTACATCATTATATTCAATTGTTGATGGAATATTTGTTTCAAATTTTTCAAGTGACAGTGCATTCGCTGCTGTAAATTTGGTAATGCCATTTATTATGATAGTTGGTTCAATTGGCTTTATGATGGGTACTGGTGGTACAGCTTTAGTATCTAAATATTTAGGTGAACAAAATAAAGAAAAAGCAAATAAAGCTTTTTCGTTAATTGTATATTCAACAATAATAATTGGTATAGTTGTATCAATAATATCATTTGTTCTTATGAAACCAATTGTAGTTGCTATGGGCAATATCAATAAAGATACTAGTAAAGAAATGGTTGATGAAGCTATTATTTATGGCCGATTATTGATATCTTTTAATGTATTATTTATGTTACAAAATTTATTCCAATCTTTTTTCTTAGTTGAAGAACGATCTAAATTAGGTTTTTTAATTACAGTAGGTGCTGGAATAACTAATATAATACTTGATGCATTATTAATTGGTGTTTTTAAATTAGGTGTAGTTGGGGCAGCACTTGCGACTATATCAGGATATTTAGTTGCCTCACTATCATCTATTTTATTCTTTAAATTTAAGAAAAAAGGTATCATCTTTTTAGGAAAAGCGGAAAAGAATTTTAAAATAATATACAGAAGTGCTTATAATGGTTTAAGTGAATTCGTTGGTAATATATCTTTAAGTGTCGTATCTATTGTATACAATATTCAATTATTAAGATTATATGGTGAAAATGGTGTAAGTGCTTATGGTATTATTATGTATGTTTCATTTGTATTTGTAGCTATATTTATTGGTTATTCTTTGGGTATTGCCCCTGCAGTTGGCTATAATTATGGTGCCCAAAAAACATGCGAATTAAAAAATATATTGAAAAAGAGCACTATAATAATGTTTATATTGGGCTTATTGATGACAGTAGTAAGCTTGTTAACTGCCAAACCATTTTCAATGATATTTTCTAATGGAAATGATGATTTATTAGATTTATCAATTAAGGCTATGAAGATATATTCATTCCATTTTTTAATATGTGGATTTTCTATTTTTATATCATCATTTTTTACAGCTTTAAACAATGGAACTGCCTCAGCATTAATATCACTTCTTAGAACATTGGTATTCCAAATTATCTTTGTTTTGGCCTTTCCTGTGTTGTTCGGAAACACAAGTATTTGGTGGGCATGTTTTGCAAGTGATCTTTTTGCGTTAATTATTTCTGTATTATTTTTATTAATATATAAGAAAAAATATAATTATATGTAATTATAAAAATATAAAAAAACAATTGAGTAATTTAAATAAAATGATAAAATAAAAGAGTTGAGGAGAGATTTTTCATGGAAAAATTAGTCAATTTCTTTTATAAATTAGATATAGCTCTTGAAAAAGTTAAATTTTTGTCAGCTTTGAAGAGGGCTTTTACAATGATGTTACCAATATTTATAATTGGGGCTTTCTCACTTATGATGATGAATTTCCCAATCGATAGTATTAGAAATAAAATTGATGGTACTGCTATTTATAAATTATTTGAATTAATCCATTTTGTAACCTATGGAGTTGCAGTAATATATTTATTATTTGGTATAACATATAGATATTCAGAATTTATAATT
>JAILBI010000099.1 GCA_024681175.1 Acholeplasmatales bacterium | reverse complement strand
TATCATTGATACATTTTTTATTATAAATAATAATTAGAATAATTTCAATATATTTTTGTATCATTGATACATTTTATAAATTATAGAAAATCCCCATTTTCATGGGGATTTAAAAGGAGGAAATTATTCTTCTTTATTTTCAATTTCTTTATTATTTCTTACTTCTTCAAATTTTTGTTTCATTGTAGGATTATTATAAGTAAGCTTTTTAATTGTTAAATCTTCAATCTTATTATCTGCAGCATCTAAATGCTTAGATGAAGCAAGTAATGCAGTCTTTGCTTTAGTTAAATCTTCAATTGATTTATCAATAGATTTTATTGCATCATCAAATCTATTTTTAGCATCTAAATAATTTTTAGAGAATTTATCTTTAAAATTATTTAATTTATCTTCAAAATTAGTAATATCTATTGATTGACTTCTTGCGATATCAAGCTCACGCTTTAAATTAATAGATTTCTTAGCTGCATTAGTTAATAATGTGATAATTGGAATAAAGAATTGAGGACGAATTACATACATTTTTTCATATCTATATGATACATCATTAATACCAGTATATAATTCACTATCCTTTTCAAGTAATGATACTAATACTGCATATTCACAATTCTTTTCTTTTCTATCCTTATCTAATTCTTTAAAGAAATCCTCATTCTTATGCTTAGTTGCTGTTGTATCAGCTTCATTTTTCATTTCAAACATAATAGAGATATATTCTTTTTCATTACCATCTTCATCAAGATAATAATCTCTAAAAATGAAATCTCCTTTACTTCCTGTATCTTTACTTGTTTCATTATCCTTTTCAAAATAAGCTAAAGGAAGTAATGGTCTAATTGTTTGTTCAAATGATATTTTACAGTGCTGTTCTAAAGATTCACCAATTAATTTAGTTGAAAGTCTAGCCTTTAAATCCTTTAAATAATCAATTTGCTCATCTTTTGCTTTAAGATCTGATTGGTGCTTAATTTCAAGTTCCTTCTTTTCATTTTCATTTTGAACTTTAATATTATTTAAATCACCATTTAATTTAGCTATTTCAATATCTTTATTAGCTAATTTTTCATTTAATTCTTTTTCTTTTTCTAATAAGGAATTTTTCTTATCCATATCAAAATTATTAATCTTATTTAATAATTCTTGAATCTTCTTATCTTTTTCATTTAATTCTTTATTATATTTATCCTTTATTTCATTATTTGAATTATTAATTTCTAATTTCTTTAAATTATCATTATTTTCAATTTGGTGCTTTAAATCATTAATTTCATCATTCTTTTCTGATAAAGAATTATTATATTCTTCATTTAAATGATTTCTTAATGCTTCAAGTTCTTTTTCTTTTTCTAATTCAAAATATTTTTCTTTATCCTTTAAAGCATTATCAAATTCTTTATCTTTTACTTGCTTTAAAATTAGATTATATTCTTCTTCATTAACCTTAAATACTTTATTACAATGAGGACATATTATTTCTTTTTTATTATCTTCCATAGGAGCCATCCTTTCTATATACATTTATATCATAACATATATTATGACACTATCGATGTCATAAATAAATATTTTTAAAAATAAATGACCTGATGTCTCAGGTCATTTATTAAATATCACATCTATTAAAATACCAAATGCCAAGGCCAAATAATGATAAAGGTAATATTATTGCAATTCTAGGAATCCATAAATAATGATATCCTACAGTTTGAAGATTATTATCAAATCCTATGTAAGGAAGAATTCCAATACCGGTGAAATGAAATATTAAAGCTAAAAAGAAAATACCAATTGAGATAATTGCAAATATAATTGATTTTTTACCAATTAATGCAGATCCCCATAATAAAGCAAGCATAAAGACAAAACAATATATTGTTTTCCATAATATATGGTTTAATTCAAATGAAGAAATCTCAATAAATTCAGCTTTATCATCTTCAAAATTTAAAACATGTGTAAATAATTTATTAAATGAATTAGCACATACTTTATACACAATATAATATAGAATAAACAATATTGTGATTATTATTAAAGAAGATAATATCTTTTTTATCATTGTTTTCATTCTTTTATCTTCATAAATATATACAAATCTATGATTATCAAATTCTCTTGTAAAAGATAAA
>JAILBI010000066.1 GCA_024681175.1 Acholeplasmatales bacterium | reverse complement strand
ATGGCCTTAGGTTCAATTTCTGATGGTAAAAATGAATTAAGATTTGTAATATTTACAAAGAATTATAAAGAATTAAATAATAAATTAATAAAATCAAAATTATATGTAATAAATGGTAGATTAGAGCTTGATAAGGATAAGAATACTACTACTTTTATTATTAATAACATTTTATTTGAACCAAATTAATTCAATTATGTCTTGTTTTTAACAAGTGATTAACATATAATTCTAGTATTCAAAGGAGAAGGAATAATTATGAGTGAAAATGAAAACAAAAATAATGAAACAAAAGAGAATAATGGTGGTTATCATTTAATTGAAGCAAACTTCAGAAAATCTTTAATTATAGCAATTATTGCTCTTGCAATTTGTACTACACACTGGATTTTACAAGGATTTGTTACTGGCAATTTACCTTGGTTTATTATCAACCTTGCTTGTGCAGTTGGTCTTGGTATTACATTTGCATTATCTTTATTACATTCAATTAAGGTTACTATTCCTGCAATGAAGGAAGATTTAGCTTCATTCATCATTAGTATTGTAACTATGGCTTGGTCAGCAATTTATTTATTAATTTGGGGAATTGACTGTATCAGAAATTTCGTTAACTTATTTTAATAAATGAGGGGTAAATGACAAAATTACTTTTGTCATTTATTTTTTACACATTGAAAAAAATGATAATTATTTTATAATTATATATAGATATTAACAAAAATCTAGGAGGTATATTATTATGGGTTTAGTTAGTGCAAAGGGCATTTTAGAAAAAGCTCTTGAAGGACATTATGCAGTTGGTGCATTTAATATTAATAATCTTGAATGGACAAAAGCAATTTTACTTGAAGCTGAAGAATTAAGATCACCTGTTATCCTTGAGGTATCAGAAGGCGCAAATAAATATATGACTGGCTATAAGACAGTTGCAGCAATGGTTAGCGCAATGGTTGATTCTATGGGTATTACTGTTCCAGTAGCTTTACACCTTGACCATGGTACATATGAAGGTGCAAAGGCTTGTATTGAAGCTGGTTATACATCAGTTATGTTTGATGGTTCTCATCTTCCATTTGATGAAAATGTTGCTAAAACAAAGGAAATCGTTGCACTTGCACATAAGCATGGTGTTTCTGTTGAAGCAGAAGTTGGCGCAATCGGCGGTGAAGAAGATGGCGTTAAAGGAAGAGGCGAGGTTGCTGATCCTAAGGAATGTAAAAAGATTGCAGATTTAGGCATCGATATGCTTGCAGCTGGTATTGGTAATATTCATGGTCCATATCCTGCAAATTGGCTAGGTCTTGATTTTGACACATTAGCAGCAATTAAGAAGGAAGTTGGCAATATGCCACTTGTATTACATGGTGGAACAGGTATTCCTGAAGACCAAGTTAAAAAGGCAATTTCTTTAGGTGTTTCTAAGGTTAATGTTAATACTGAATGTCAACAATATTTCACTGAAGCTACAAGAAAATATTTTGAAGCTAAGAAGGATCTTGAAAAGAAGGGCTATGACCCAAGAAAGGTTCTTGCTCCTGGTATCGATGGTATTAGAGAAATCGTTGGTATCAAAATGAAAATGTTTGGCTCAGTAGGCAAAGCTTAATAAATAATATTAGGGACTTTTGTCCCTTTTATTTTGTTCTTACTTTTAGTTAAATATTATGTTATACTTAATGCATACGAAAGAAGGAGATTATTATGAGAATAGCTTTAATTAATGAAAATTCACAAGCAGCAAAAAATGAACTTATTTTTAATACATTAAATAAGGTTGCAACAAAGTATGGTCATACTGTAGATAATTATGGTATGTTTGGTCCTGAGGATAAATCATTAACATATGTTCAAAATGGTTTACTTGCTGCAATCTTAATTAATTCAAAGGCAGCAGACTTTGTTGTTACAGGCTGTGGTACTGGTGGTGGAGCAATGCTTGCATTAAATTCATTCCCTAATGTTTTATGCGGTTTAATCGTTGAACCATCTGATGCATATTTATTTGGTCAAATTAATGATGGTAATGCTATTTCTATGCCATATGCAAAAGGCTTTGGCTGGGGTGCTGAATTAAATTTAGAAAATGTATATGAAAATTTATTTAAGGCTCCATTTGGTGGTGGCTACCCTAAGGAAAGAGTAGTACCTGAACAAAGAAATAAAAAGATTTTAGATGGTGTTAAAAAGATTACTCATCGTCCTATGATTGATATTTTAAAGGAAATTGATAAGGATTTCTTAAGAGAAACAATTGATAGAGATTCATTTAAAAAATATTTCTTTGCAAATGCAAAAGATGAAGAAATTATTTCATTTATTAAGAATTTCTTAAATATGTAATTTTAAAGAAGAATAAAAACTGAGGTTATATTATATATAACCTCTTTATTTTTTAAAAAAAATCTTGATTTTCTTGTCGATTTGCTATATAATTCTAAAATGCCTTAACATTCGTTTTTGAAGGCAAAAAATTATTTAAATTGATTATAACTGCTATAGCAGTTTATATATACATTATCGCGGTGACCTAAAGGCTTAAACATCCTTTTAGCAAATGCTATAAAGTCTTCTGATGGTTTAAAAAATAAGAAAGGAATGTATATTATACAAATATGAGTCAAAGCTACAAAATAGTCAACTATGGTAAAAAGTCTGTTCGTCGTAACTACTCTAAGATTCGTTCTGATATCGATATGCCTGATCTTGTTGAAATTCAAACAGGCTCTTTTGATTACTTCGTTTCTGAAGGATTAAAAGAAGTATTAAGAGACAATTCTCCAATCGTATCATTAAACGGTAATCTTGAAATTTATTTTGGTGGTGAAAACCATGACCAATATCATTTTGACGACCCAAAATATTCTGTTGTAGAAGCAAGATTACGTCGTACTAATTTCGCTCGTCCTTTAAAGGCTACTGTAGAATTAAGAAACACAGTTACAGGAGAAGTTACAGATGATGAACTTTTCTTAGGAGATGTTCCATACATGACACCAGTTGGTACATTCATTATCAATGGTGCTGAACGTGTTGTAATTTCACAAATCGTTCGTTCTGCAGGTGTTTATTATTCAAAAGAAATCAATAAGAAGAGCGGAGATATCAATTTCTCATCTCAAATCATTCCAACTCGTGGTGCTTGGTTAGAATATGAAACAGGTTCTAAGAAGATTTGGTATGGTAAGCTTGATAGATCTAGAAAGATGCCTCTTACTAGAATCTTAAGAGCTTTAGGTTTAGCTCATGATGAAGAAATTTTAGATTTATTCATTGGTGATACTGAAAATAGCGAATTAAAAGCATTCTTTGATGCAACATTCGAGCATGAAGGAAAGGTTGATCCTAAAATTGATGCAAAAGTTATCAGCGATGAAGCTGTATCTGAAATTTTCAAGATTTTACGTCCAGGTGACCCTTTAACTATTGAAGGTGCAAGAGAAACATTTAGAGGTAAATTATTTGAAGCAGATAAATATGATTTACAAGAAGTAGGTCGTAGCCAATATAATTTCAAGCTTGATGTTTTAGAAAGAGCAAAAGGTAAACCATTATCAAGAGATGTAGTTTATGAACAAGATTATGCCGATCCAGAAACAGGCGAAATTCATGAAAAAGGTGAAGTTGTAGCAAAAGCTGGTGAAGTAGTACTTGGCGAAGTATATAACAGATTAAAGGATAATCGTGCTGCATTCCGTAAAGAAATAGATTGTCATACATATATTGAAGAAGAAAATCCATTCAATGAAATCTTATATGTTTTAATTGAACATGGTTCTGAAAAGAAAGAAGTAAAGATTATTGGTAATGACCAAAGACAAGTTGTTACTGAAGATCTTGAAACAAGAAAGAAATATTTACATATAACTATTTCTGATATTCTTGCAACATTCAGCTACTATTTCAATTTACATCAAGAGGTTGGTTCTGTTGATGATATCGATGAGCTTTCAAATCGTCGTCTTCGTTTAATCGGCGAATTATTACAAAACCAATTCAGAATTGCATTTGGTAAGCTTAAGAAGAATATTCTTGACCGTATGTCTACAGTTGAAGAAGATAAAGCAACTCCAAAATCATTAGTAACTGTTAAGCCAATTCAAACAACATTAAGAGAATTCTTTGGTTCTTCACAGTTATCACAATTCATGGATCAGATTAACCCACTTGCAGAAATCACTCAAAAGAGACGTATTTCAGCATTAGGTTCAGGTGGTATTCAAAGAGATAGAGCTGGCGTAGAAGTACGTGACGTTCATAATTCACATTATGGTCGTATGTGTCCTATTGAAACACCAGAAGGTCCATCAATCGGTCTTATCACATCTTTAGCAACATATGCAAAGATTAATAAGTTCGGTTTCATTGAAACACCTTATTTCGTAGTTAAGAAAGATGAACAAGGAAAGAGTGTTGTAACTGATGAGCTTGTTTACCTTTCAGCAAGAGAAGAAAAAGAAAAGGTTATTGCTGCCGCAACTCCAAATGTAGATAAGGATGGTCACTTTATTGGTGAACAAAATGAACCTATCTTAATTGGTAGACGTGGTGGTGAAACTGAAATGGTTGCTCCAAATGATGTTCAATATATGGACGTATCACCAAAGCAAATCGTTTCAGTAGCTGCTGCATGCGTTCCATTCCTTGAGCATGATGACGCAACACGTGCGTTAATGGGTGCCAACATGCAACGTCAGGCAGTACCTATCATCGCACCTGAAAGCCCAATTGTAGGTACAGGTATGGAATACCGTGCTGCAAAGGATTCAGGATCTGCATGTGTAGCTTCTATGGGTGGTGTAGTTGAATATGCTGACTCAAAGAAGATTATTATCCGTGAAGATAATGGTGATTTACATAAATATGATTTATATCAATTCCTTCGTTCAAATTCATCAACAGCAATTATGCAAAGACCAATTGTTAAAGCTGGTGAAAGAGTTGAACGTGGTGATATTATCGCCGATGGTCAATCAATGAGAAACGGCGAACTTGCATTAGGTAGAAACGTAAGAATCGCATTCATGACATGGGATGGTTATAACTTCGAAGACGCCGTTATTATGTCTGAAAGAATGGTATATGATGATGTTTATACAACATTAAATATCCAAGATTATGATGTTGATGCAAGAGACACTAAGATGGGTGCTGAGGAATTTACAAGAGAAGTACCTAACGTTGGTCAAGATGATTTAAAATATCTTGATGAAAATGGTATTGTAATTCCTGGTACTGAAGTACGTGAAGGTGATATCTTAGTTGGTAAGACTACTCCTAAGGGACAAACTGATCCAACTGCTGAAGAAAAGTTAATGAACGAAATCTTCGGTGATAAGGCACGTGATCGTAAAGATACATCACTTCGTGTTCCACACGGTGGTGGAGGTATTGTTCAATCAATCCAACATTTCAAGAAATCTAATGGTGATGAGCTTCAACCTGGTGTTAATGAGGTTGTAAGAGTCTTCATTATTCAAAAGAGAAAGATCCAAGTTGGTGATAAAATGGCTGGTCGTCATGGTAACAAGGGCGTTATTTCTAACATCCTTCCACTTGAAGATATGCCATTCTCAGCTGATGGTCAACCTATTGATATTATGCTTAACCCACAAGGCGTTCCTTCTCGTATGAACATCGGTCAGGTTCTTGAGCTTCATTTAGGTTTAGCAGCTAGAAAGATTACAGAACGTGATCGTAAAGCTTATGTAGATGAAGTTATTGCAAAAACAGGTAAGAAGCCAACACAAGCTGAAATTGAAGCAGCTGTTCCTGAATTAAAGGTTGCAACACCAGTATTCGATGGTGCTACAATCGAAGATATCGAAGATATCATGAAGGAAGCAGGCGTTGAAGATAAGATTACATTATATGATGGTAGAACTGGTGAACCATTTGAAAATAAGATTTCAGTTGGTATCATGTATTTCATCAGACTTGTTCACATGGTTGATGATAAGATCCATGCACGTAATGTAGGTAAATATACACTTGTAACTCAACAACCAATGGGTGGTAAAGCTCAAAATGGTGGTCAGAGATTCGGTGAAATGGAAGTTTGGGCTCTTCAAGCATATGGCGCAGCTAATGTTTTAAGAGAAATGATTACAATTAAGAGTGACGATCTTGTTGCAAGAGATGGTACATTCAATGCAATTGTTGATGGAAAACCACTTCCTGATACATCTATTCCTGAATCATTCCGAGTTCTTACTCGTGAGCTTCATGCATTAGGTCTTCATGTAGAATTAATTAATAATAAGGACGAAAATGAAGCAAATCGTTCTATTGTTGATTCTGAAATTAAGAGAATTGATGGTCCAAGAGCATCTCATAGTAAAACTGTTATGCCTGAGGATGCAATCAAAGCAGGTAATGAAAATAACTAGGAGGAGAGAAATATGAGCAAACAATATAAGTATTTTAAAATCGGTTTAGCTTCTCCTGAAGAAATCAAATCATGGTCACATGGTGAAGTTTTAAATCATGAAACAATCAATTACCGTACATTAAAGCCTGAAAATGGTGGTTTATTCTGTGAAAAGATTTTCGGACCACAAAAAGACTATGTCTGCGGATGTGGTAAGGTTCGTAGATCAAGTGAAAAAGGCAAGATTTGTGAAAAATGTCTTGTTGAAATCACAGAATCTAAAGTAAGAAGAGAAAGAATGGGTCATATTAGCCTTGCAGCTCCAGTAGTTCATGCATGGTTCTTAAGAAATAGCCCATCTCCTTTAGCTACTTTACTTAATATTAAAAACAAAGATCTTCAATTAGTTGTAAATCTTCAAAAGTATATCGTTATTGAACCTGGTATGCTTAAAAATAAGAAAGATTTAGATATGTATGAAGGTAAAATCCTTGATGAAGGTGAATATGATTTCTTAAGTGATGAATATCCAAATCAATTCAAGGCTTTAACTGGTGCAGAAGCTATTGAGGAATTATTAAAGAAAGTTGATCTTGAATCTTTAGAAAAAGAATTAAGAAGAGACTTAAAGGACAAATCTAAACAATCTCGTAATGATGCAATTAAGCGTCTTGAAATTGTTGAAGCTTTCTTAAAATCTGATAATAAGCCTGAGTGGATGGTACTTCGTGTATTACCAGTATTACCACCAGCTATCAGACCAATGGTACCACTTGATGGTGGTAGATTTGCTACAACAGATCTTAATGATTTATATAGAAGAATCATTAACCGTAACAATCGTTTAAAAGAACTTCTTGAAAAGAATGCTCCATCTATCATTTTAAAGAATGAAAAGAGAATGCTTCAAGAAGCTGTTGATTCATTAATCGACAATTCTAAGCGTGGAAATAAGAGTGCAAATAATAAAGCACATAACTTAAAGAGCTTATCTGATATGTTAAGAGGTAAGCAAGGTCGTTTCCGTCAAAACCTACTTGGTAAGCGTGTTGACTACTCAGGACGTTCAGTTATCGTTGTTGGTCCATCATTAAAGATGTATCAATGCGGTGTTCCTAGAGAAATGGCTTTAACTTTATTCCAACCATTCGTTTTAAGAAGACTTATTAAGGATTACAATTATTCAATTGCAATTGCAAAGAAGAAATGTGATCATCAAGAGCCAGAGGTATGGCCAATTCTTGAAGGCGTTGTAAGAGAACACCCTGTTCTTTTAAACCGTGCGCCTACATTACACCGTCTTGGTATCCAAGCATTTGAACCAGTATTAATTGAAGGTAAGGCAATTCGTCTTCACCCATTAGTATGTACTCCATTCAATGCCGACTTCGATGGTGACCAGATGGCTATCCATGTACCTTTATCAATTGAAGCTCAAGCAGAAGCAAGATTATTAATGCTTGCATCTAATAACATCTTAAACCCAAGAGATGGTAAGCCAGTTGTTACTCCTTCACAGGATATGATTTTAGGTAACTATTATCTTACATCTGAAAGAAGATATAAAGGTAAAGCTGGAAGATATACAGATGCTAAGAGTAAAGAAGTAATCGATAATGGTCAAGCATTTGCTAAATATGTAGATGCTAAGAAGGCTAAGAAGGATGAAAAGACTTTAGCTAAGCTTATTAATGAAGCATATGAAGAATATGTAAATAATAAAGATGTTCGTGCTGAAGAAGAAAATGAAGGTCATTTCTATAAGGACTTCGATGAAGCATATATGGCTTATAAGAATGGCGCAATTACTTTACATACACGTATCTTTGTTGATATTACATATATGGAAAGCAAATTCCGTCTTCAAAAATTAAACAATGAAGCTATTGAACTTGAATTATCTAAGAAGAGAAACGAAATTCAAGATAAGAAATATAGCGAAGTAGAAGTTGAAAGAGAAATTGAAAACTATCGTAAGGAATTAGTTGAACATCAAATCAAATCAAATTACTTATTTACTACAATGGGTAAGATGATTTTCAATAAGGAAATTCTTCCTGAAGATTTCGCTTATTTAAATGAACCAACTGATGAAAACTTAACTAAGAAATATACTCCAGTTAAGTATTTCCTTGATAAAAACAATTTAGAATTATCTTATAGAAGCTTAATCATTCAACCTGAAACTAAGCCTTTCAATAAGAAATTCATTTCAAGAATTATCGCAGAAGTATTTAAACGTTACCAAATTACTGAAACATCTAAGCTTCTTGATAGAATCAAGGATGTAGGATACCATTATTCAACAGTATCTGGTATCTCAATTTCAATGGAAGACGTTCCTAACTTTGACATCAAAGAAAAACGTATGGAAGCTGCACAAAAGAAGTGTGATGAAATTCAATCATTCTTCGAAATGGGCTTAACTACTAATAAAGAGCGTTATCAAAGTATCGTTCAAGAATGGAATAGCTGCCGTGACGAAATTGAAAAGACACTTTATAGTGAATTATCTAAACGTGAAGATAATAGTATTTTCATGATGGCTGACTCAGGATCAAGAGGAAGCTCATCTAACTTCTCTCAGCTTGCAGGTATGCGTGGATTAATGTCAGATACAGCAGGTAACACAATCGAAGTTCCAGTTAAGGCAAACTTCCGTGAAGGTTTATCAGTTTCTGAGTTCTTCATTTCTACACACGGTGCAAGAAAAGGTTCAACAGATACAGCCTTAAAGACAGCTGAATCAGGTTATTTAACAAGAAGACTTGTAGATGTATCACAAAGCGTTGTTATATCTGAAGAAGATTGTGGAACTGAACGTGGCTTCTTTATTGAAGATATTGTTGAAATCGATAAGAAGAAGGAAAGAAAAGTTATCACTCGTTTAGAGGATAGAATCGTTGGTCGTTATGCAGCAAAGAATATTGTCGTTGATGGCGAAATTATTTGCAAACGTAATGAGCTTATTGATGAAAATGTTGCAAGTATCATTAGAAAATATAATGATAAGATTGAAGACGATATTAAGAACAAGGTTGCTGGTGTAGATGAATCTAAGAAGATTAGCAAAGTTTGCATCAGATCAGTATTAACATGTACATGCAAGACTGGTGTCTGCAAGATGTGTTATGGTAGAAACCTTGCAACAAATATGACTGTTGAAGTAGGCGAAGCTGTTGGTACTATCGCTGCCCAAGCAATTGGTGAACCTGGTACACAGTTAACAATGCGTACATTCCACTCAGGTGGTGTCGCAGGTGCCGATATCACTCAAGGTCTTCCACGTGTACAAGAGTTATTTGAAGCACGTAGACCTAAAGGCCAAGCAAAGATATCAGAAATTGATGGTATAGTTGATTCAATTCAAGTAACACCTAATAAGACTGGTAAAGAAATCAAGATTATTAATGAAGAAACAGGCGAAACATTCACAACTAAGGTTGATGCAACAAGTGAGCTTCTTGTTCAAGAAAAGGATAAGGTATCACGTGGTGATAAGCTTATTGTTGGTTCAATTGACCCTAAAGAGCTTCTTAAGGTTAAGGATGTTGTAACTGTTGAAAAATATATTCTTGATGAAGTATTAAAGGTTTATAAATCTCAAAACGTTGATATTTCAGATAAGCATATCGAAATCATCATTCGTCAGATGTTAAGAAAGATTGCCGTTCTTAACGAAGGTGATACTAACCTTATCCCTGGTAGAAATGTATCAGTAAATACATTTAGTAAAGCAATTGATGAAGCAATCGCTGAAAATGGTGAGCTTCCAGTTGGTAAGCAGTTAATTCTTGGTATCACTAAGGCAGCGTTAGGTTCTGATTCATTCTTAGCAGCTGCATCATTCCAAGAAACTACAAGAGTATTAACTCAAGCTGCAATTGAAGGTAAATACGATACACTTCAAGGATTAAAAGAAAACACATTAATCGGTGGTTTAATCCCTGCAGGTACTGGTATTCTTGAAGAAGAATCATTTGAATGTAAGCATCGTCCAGAAGACGAAATGTTAGATGATGATAATAATAATTCTGAAGGCTCAAATGCTTTTGAATTATATTCTGAACCTACAGATGAAACTTCAGATACACCTACTGGTGATTATGAAGAAACATCAATTGATGAACTTTAATCAATAAAAATAGAATTGTGAAGGACTTATGTTCATTCACAATTCTTTTTTATTTTGTTTTTATTGTTAAAAATGTTAAAATGGTCTTGTTGGAAATGAGGTATTATCATGAAAGAAGAAATAATAACTAATATTGAAGGTGTAATTAGTTATGAATTTAATAATAAGAATTTATTAGAAAATGCATTTGATAATGATTGCGATAATAATAAAGCATTTAAGCTAATAGGATTAAATAATTTAAAATCTTTAATAATTAATA
>JAILBI010000280.1 GCA_024681175.1 Acholeplasmatales bacterium | reverse complement strand
TAATTCTTTTTTAGCTAAAAAGAATATATGCCTTAAAAATGTATATGGCTCTACAATTTCACCTTCATAAAATGCTTTAGAATTCTCTAAATAAATATCATGTTTTATGTCTTTCATTTTTTCTTCAAGTTCTGTTACTCTATTATTTAAAGATAAAACATTAGAATTACAATTTAAACATCTCTCTTCATTAATGACATAACCCTTTAATAAATATTGTTTTAATATTTTAGTTGCCCATTTTCTAAATATAATTCCTCTTTTAGAATTTATTCTATATCCTAAAGAAATAATCATATCTAAATTATATAAATTTGTAGGTCTTGTTACTTCTCTATTATTTTCAATTTGAACTTGCAAAATTTTTTTGCATGTTGAGCATTCTTCAAGCTCATTTTGAGAATAAATATTATTAATATGATATTCTAAGTTTTGTCTTGTAGTATCAAAAAGAGTTATTAATTGTTCCTTATTTAACCAAACAGTATCCTCATTAGGATCTACATTTACATTTAATTTAATTTCATCATAATTAAATAAAATATATTGAGAAATAAGGGCTTTTTGATTATTTATATTATTTAATTTATCTATTTCAGATAAAGCCCATTCTCTAAATTTAGATATTCTTTTTGATTTAATTCTATAGCCTACAGCTAATATCATATCTAGATTATAAATTTTGGTTTTATAATTTTTTCCATCTGATGCAGTTACCGAGGAATACTCGGATACTGATTCATTTAATTCATTTAAACGAAATATATTTTTTATATGTAATCCTATATTATCTGTAGACACTTCAAACAATAAAGCCATCTCTTTTTGCGTAAGCCATACTGTTTCATCAAATGGTGATATTCTTGTATCTAGAAAAAAATCTCCATCTATAAATTTAATTATTTCAAATTTTTTATCTTCATTCATAAAATTATCCTCCATTATATATATGAGGCATTTTTTAACAAAAATTTTAAAAATATTTTAATAAATATAAAAAAGTAATGATTATAATGTAATAATCTTGATTTATAATTAAATAATGTTAAAATATTTATAACCTTTTGATAAGAACGAATATATATTTTAGATTTATAGAGAGTCTATGGTTGGTGGAAATAGATAACAAATATATAGGAGAACATCTTTGAAGGGGCGGAAGAATTAAGTAGAACCGCTCGTATTACTGCGTTAAAGTGATTGAGTGCTGTAGAAATACAGAATTAAGGTGGTACCACGGTTAATTCGTCCTTAGATTATTCTAAGGATTTTTTTATTTTTTAAGGAGGATTAATATGAAAAGAGATAGGATTAAAAAGATTTTTGAAGAAAAAGTTGCAAAAGAAGTAACAATTTATGGTTGGGTTAGAACTAATAGAGCTCAATCTCAATTTGGTTTTTTAAATGTAAATGATGGTTCTACAATTTTAAATATGCAGGTTGTATATGAACCAGATAAAATTAATAATTTTGAAGAAGTATCTAAATTTAGAGTTGGAATGAGCGTTATGGTTAAAGGCTTAATTGAATTAACACCTAATGCTAAGCAACCTCTTGAAATGAAAGCAACAGAAATTAAAATGCTTGGTGATTGTCCTGAGGATTATCCAATTCAGCCTAAGCGTCATACAATGGAATTTTTAAGAGATAATGCCCATTTACGTGCAAGAACAAATATGTTTAATGCTGTATTTAGAATTAGATCTGTTGCCGCAATGGCAGTTCATTCTTATTTCCAATCAGATGGTTATTTATATGTTCATACACCATTAATTACTTGTGCAGATTGTGAAGGATCTGATCAAATGTTTAAGGTTACTACATTTGATATGAATAATTTACCAGTTGGTGAAGATAAAAAAGTAGATTTTTCTAAGGATTTATTTGGAAAACAAGCATTTATTACCGGATCAGGTCAGCTTCAAGGTGAAACATTTGCGATGGCATTTTCAGATATTTACACATTTGGCCCTACATTTAGAACAGAAAATTCAAACACTAAAACACATGCAAATGAATTCTGGATGATTGAGCCTGAAATGGCATTTTGTGATTTAAATGGCTTAATGGACATTGAAGAAGAAATGTTAAAATATGTTGTTAAATATGTTTTAGATAATGCTAAGGATGAAATTAATTTCTGTAGCCAATTCATTGAAAAGGGCTTAAAGGAAAGATTAGAAAAATTATTGACATCTCATTTCACAAGAATAAGCCATCATGATGTAATTGATTTATTATTAAAACAAAACATTAAATGGGAATTTAAACCATCATATGAGGATGATATCGCTAAAGAGCATGAAAAATTCTTAACTGAACATTTCAATGGACCTGTATTTGTTACAGATTGGCCTAAGGATATTAAAGCTTGGTATATGAAGGTAAATCCAGATAATAAAACTGTTGCCGCAGTTGATTTACTTGTTCCAGGCTCTGGTGAATTAATGGGTGGAAGCCAAAGAGAAGAAAATTTAGATGTATTATTAAAGAGAATGGAAGAGCTTCATGTAGATAAAGAACCAATTGATTGGTATTTAGATACAAGAAGATTTGGTGGAAATGTTCATTCTGGCTTCGGAATGGGCTTTGAAAGATTAATAATGTATTTAACAGGTGTTGAAAACATTCGTGATGTAATTCCATATCCAAGAACTCCAAAAAATTGTGAATATTAATCAAAAATATATCATTTTTTGATAAATGAAACCAATAGTTGCGTAATTTCAAACTAGATTTGGTGGTTTGCAACCAAAATTTTTGATAAATTAAGGCTGTAAATTAGGAGGAAAAGTTTATGAATATTGAAATTGCAAACAGATTACAAAAATTAAGAAAAGAAAATGGTTATTCTCAAGAGGAACTAGCTGATAAGCTTGGTATATCAAGACAAGCTGTTTCTAAGTGGGAAAGAGCCGAATCATCACCAGATACAGATAATTTAATTATCTTAGCAAGATTATATAATATGTCATTAGATGAATTATTATATGATACTGAATCAGATGAAGAAATAAGAAATAGAAATATCGATAAAGAAGAGGATAATAAAGAATCTATTTCTTTAACAGATGATGAAGGACAAACATTAAAAATAGAAAATGGTCATATTAGATGTCTAGATAAGGATGGTAATGTAGTTAAATTTGGTCATAAAGATGGTAGTGAGATTAAATTATCTAAGAAAAAATTAATCGCATTATCTATTATTGATGGTGTAATATTTTGTTCAACATTAATTGCATTTTTAATTTGGGGATTTGTATTTAAAGGCTTTTATGTATCATGGACATTATGGTTATTAATGCCAGTATTAATGTCTTTATTTGAAGCAATATTTAAAAAACAAGTATCTAAATTTTTATATCCAGTATTAATGGCAGCAATATATTGCTTCATTGGTATGCAATATGATATATGGCATCCAACATGGATATTATTTACATCAATTCCACTTTTCTATATTCTTGTAAATCCAATTGATAAATATATCTTCAAAACACAAGAAGAAGATAAAGATGAAGATGAAGATGAAGATGATGATTAATAAGATACCCGACTAACAAAAGTCGGGTATTTTTTTAATGATTATAAGTTGAATAATAAAAAATAATTAATTGTTAATTATATTTATAATTATTATCATAAAATATTTATATTTTGAATTAAATTTGTGTTATACTATTATTATACTTTTTTGGAGAAGAAAGATGACAATTAATGAAAGAAGAAATTTGCCAATTTGGAAAAGAATAATACTTGTTTTTTTCACTATATTGTCATTTGTTATCCAGGTTGCATTAATTGTCATCTTTATTATATTAATGTATGACAATTATGATTCTATTTTTTCTAATTTAGCTGGTTTATTTTATATATTAAGTGAAATATTAGGATTAATATTTGCAGCATATATAATACATAGACCAATTAATACGAATTATAAATTGACATGGGTAACATTA
>JAILBI010000263.1 GCA_024681175.1 Acholeplasmatales bacterium | reverse complement strand
TATTAAATCTAGATATTTCCATTTAGAATTCTTTAGATTAACAAGGGAAAAGCATGGTCTTGGTAAAATAGGTGATATCGTAGCCTTAGAGGTTAATATGAGACCACATGGAGGATATACTCCTGATATGATTAATTTTGCACAATCAGTTGATACATATCAAATATATGCAGATATAGTTTGTTATGACAAGATTGTAAATGTAAAATTAGATTATCCAAAATATTATTGTATGTATTATGGTAGACGTGATAGATTTAATTATAAATATACATTTGAAGAAATTAAAGCTAAATTCCCTTTAATTCAAATGCATGAAAGAATGTCTGATGTTCTATCTGCCGCAATGGGTAATGAATTTTATATTGCAAAATTTGAAGATTTTAAAGATCTTGAAGCATTTAAGAAAATGGTTGAAGAAAAGAAATAATAATAACCCCTCGAAATTAATAGGGGGGTTTTAGTTTATTTAAATGAATACATATAAAGCATTTATTTGTGCAGGATAAGTCATACAAATATATTTAAAACTAATTTTAAAAACATAATTATCACTTAAAACAAATTCATCTTTACTAACTTCTTCTAAATTATTATTAAAAAACATTGCATTCTTTATACTTAGCCAAATAGGTCTATCTTCGTTTACTGTTCCATCATCATTCAAAAAATAATAATGATAATTTCTTGAATCATTTTCAACATATATTACACTAAATGCATTTTCATAATAAATATCAATTGTTTCGTCATCTATTTCATAATTGGAATCAGAAGGAATTGTCCCAGTAGGTTTAGCAATTATGTATCTATCATCATTATTTTTATTATCTTTATTTGTTGATGCATTAATTTTTAATGCTATAAAAACAAAGATAAATGGAATAATAAAAATTGATAATGTAATTAAAACTTTTTTCTTCATGACTTATCCTCCTTTTTTGTTATTATATCATAATAATAATAATAAAATAAAGATTTTGAACTTTTCAATACAAATTGTTTAATATAAAAGAAAAACTCTGTCAAAAAAACAGAGTTTATTTTATTAATGCATCATATAAATTCTTAATAGTTAATTCATAATCTTTATCAGATACACCAATGATAATATTTAATTCAGATGGTCCTTGAGCTAATAATTTAACATTGATACCTTCTTTACCAAGTGTTTGGAAAATCTTAGCACAAACACCTGAACGCTTTGCCATATTTCTTCCTACGATTGCAACAAGTGAAATATCATTATCAATTGTTACATTTGCACCAAGCTCATTTTTAATATCTGTTACAATTTCATATTGAAGCTTTTCTACTGCATCAGAGCCAACTACAACTGAGAATGAATCAATTCCAGAAGGAATATGTTCAACTGATACATTATATTTTTCAAATATAGATAAAGCTTTTCTAATGAAGCCAACTTCATTAGACATATGATCTTTTTGGATATTGAAAGAAACGAAATCCTTCTTTCCTGCAATACCTGTAACAATATTTTCATTATCATCACATACTTCTTGAATTAATGTACCAGGATTTTCTGGTTCATTAGTATTTCTTAAATTGATAGGAATATTAACTTCTTGTACAGGGAATACTGTTTCTTCATGTAATACAGATGCACCCATATAAGATAATTCTCTTAATTCAGCATATGTAATTTGCTTAATACCCTTTGGATTTTTAACAAGCTTAGGATCTGCAGATAAAATACCAGATACGTCAGTCCAGTTTTCATATACATCTGCATTAATACATTTAGCTAAGATAGCACCTGTAACATCAGATCCACCTCTTGATAATAATTTAACTGTATTATTTGGATATGCACCATAGAATCCTGGTACAACAATCTTACCATATTTATCAAATGCTAAACGTACATTTTGAAGTGTATGTTCATCATCAATTTTATCATCATAATTGAATTTTAATAAATCCATTGAATCAACAAATGTATAACCTAAGAAGGCTGCCATTAATTTAGATGTTAAATATTCTCCTCTTGATACTAAATAATCTTGAGATATATTTTTATTTAATTCAGCATGAAGCTTATCTAAATCTTCTTTAATATCATATTTAATATTTAAATCCTGTTGTACACCAATAAATCTAGTATAAATCATATCCCAAATAGAATCATAAGGAACACTAAATTTTAAATGAGCATGTAAGATATATAATAAATCTGTAATCTTTGTATCAGATTTATCTCTTCTTCCTAAAGCTGAGCATACAACTACAGTTCTTTTTGGAGAAGATAATACTATATTTTTAACTTTTGCAAATTGCTTGGCATCAGATAATGATGAACCACCAAATTTTGTAACTGTAAACATTTTAATTATAACCTTTCAATTAGCTTAATTGCGATTTGAACTGCGTTAACTGCAGCACCTTTTCTTACCTGGTCACCTGAGCATACAAGTGCGATACCATTATCAAATGCTAAATCTTCTCTGATTCTACCAATAAATACCTTATCTTGGTTAGAAGTCTTAATTGGCATTGGATAAATACCATTTGCTGCATCATCATATAATACAACACCTTCATCATTCTTAATTGCATTTCTAACTTGGTCTAAAGATAACTTATCCTTTGTATAAACTGATACAGAAATCATATGGCTTCTTACAACTGGTACACGAACACATGTACAAGTTACTCTTAAATTAGGAAGGTGCATAATCTTTCTTCCTTCATTTTGCATCTTCATTTCTTCTTTTGTATAACCATTTTCAGTTACTGATCCAATAAATGGAATACAGTTTCCTGCAATTTGATATGGGAAATGCTTAGGTGTAGCATTAATATCAATTACTGGTTCACCAGATTTTTCATACATATCGTTCATTACACCCATTTCATCCATTAATTCAATTGGACCATTTACACCAATACCAGAAACTGCTTGATATGTTGATGCAACAACAGTTTTAATTTCTGATAATTTACCAATAGCCTTTAAAGCCATTAATGTAATAATTGTTGAACAATTTGGATTTGAAATAACACCATGATTTTTAAAAACATCTTCACCATTGATTTCAGGAACAACAAGTGGAACATTTTCATCAAGACGGAATGCAGATGAATTATCGATAAATACTGCACCTGATGCAACGATATCATCCTTAAATTCTTTTGCTATATCATTTGAAGCAGCACCTAAAACAATATCAAGACCCTTGAAGGCTCCAATTTTAGCTTCTACAACTTCAATATCTTTTCCATTAAATTTAATTTTCTTACCAACACTTCTCTTAGATGCTAATAATCTAAGCTCACCTACTGGGAAGTTTCTTTCCATAAGACTATTTAACATTTCTCTTCCTACTGCGCCAGTTGCGCCAAGGATACCAACATTATAATTTTTCATAAAATAACCTCCATAAATTATTATTAAAAAATAATTTGAGTTTATTATAGACCATTCATATTATTATTGCAATGATTTTTTATAAAATTTGTATAAAATATTTTTACAAGTGTTTTTCCACGAAAGACAAATAAAAATATTGTCTATGATAAAAAACTATTTGTATTTATTATGCTTTCTTAACTTTTTCATAATATTTTTTAAATCATTAAAAATTAAAAAAAGTTAGAAAGCGCTTTAATGCCTTCTAACTTAATTTTTAATATGTATTTTATTATTTATTATTACCAAATAAAACATCATTCATATCATAGAATCCAGGCTTTTGATTTAATAACCATTTTGCAGCCTTTACAGCACCTGTTGCAAATATTCTTCTTGAATATGCAGTATGCTTAAATTCTAATACTTCATCTTCTCCACAATACATTACCTGATGAATACCTGGAATTGTACCACCACGAATTGCAGAAA
This sequence comes from Acholeplasmatales bacterium, assembly GCA_024681175.1. The sequence goes on along the minus strand of JAILBI010000263.1, from coordinate 1,990 downwards.
CACCAACCTCATTCTTAGTTCTTGGACAAATTCCTTTTCTTCCTTCATTAACACTAAAGCCTGTTTCATCAACAATTGATTTAATTAACATCTTAGCTGTTCCTGATGGAGCATCAAGCTTTTTATTATGATGAGCTTCTATAACCTCAATATCATAATCATCCTTTAATAAGGCTGACATTTCTTTTACAACTCTATTTAATACAATTACACCTAAAGAGAAATTTGCAGATCTTAATACAGGTGCAACCTTAGCTAATTCATCAATTTCTTTTAATTGAGAATCAGAATAGCCTGTTGTTGCAAAAACAACTGGCTTTTTAGTTTCTTTAACATATGAAATAATCATATCTAAATTTGCAGGATTTGAAAAATCAATAATTACATCAAAATCCTTATCAAATTCTTTAATAGTTTTACAAGGACATTCTAATGCCACATTTCCAGCAAGATCATCACCTAAAACCTCATTGATCATCTTGCCCATTCTACCATAACCAATAACAAGTGCCTTCATTAGAATATAATCTCCTTATTCTTATCCATTTCTTTGAATAATTTTTCTCTTGTATCATTAGCCATTCTATCTAATGGTTGACGATACCAACCAACATTGAAATTGAAATGATTCATAGCTTCCTTAATAGGAATAGGATTTGTTTCTAAGAATAAATCATTTGCAAAATCTAATAAGCTATCAGCTAATTTAGCTGCTTCAGGATATTTATTAGCTTTACATAAGCTACAAATCTTTGCAGTTTGCTTAGGTGCAATATTTGCTAATACTGAAATAACACCCTTTGCACCAATACTCATCATTGGAACAATAATATCATCATTACCAGATAACATAATGAAATCATCAGATAAATATTTTGCAACCTTCATAGAATAGCTCATATTTCCAGATGCTTCCTTAATACCATAAATCTTTGGATTTTTTGATAATACTTCTATTGCATGAAGAGAAATAGACATACCTGTTCTTGATGGAACATTATACATAATAATTGGACATGATGATGCTTCTGCAACAGCTTCAAAATGCTTAATTAAGCCTGATTCATTAGTTTTATTATAATATGGAGTAATAACTAAACAATAATCAGCTCCTAAATTAGAATAAATTCTTGTTTGTCTTACTGCCTTTTCAGTTTCATTAGAGCCAGAGCCTACTACAAGTGGAACTCTTTTATTAACTCTTTTAACTGCAAATTTAACCATTTCCTCTTCTTCATCAAATGATAAAGTAGATGATTCACCAGTTGTACCTAAAATGCAGATTGCACCTGTATTATTATTACAATGATAATCTAATAATTCACCAAATTTTTCAAAATTAACACTACCATCCTCATTAAATGGTGTAACTAATGCTACAATTGAACCTTCTAACATAAATTTAATCCTCCTTAATTTTTATAAATTCATCTTTATTTAAAGATGTATTAATATATAATTCATGTTTTCTTGAAAAGGTTGCTTCAAAATAATTATTTAAATTATTTATTTCAACCTTATATGCACATAAATTTAAGCTATGTGCTACATATAAAGCTCCAAGCATTGAGCTTAAGCTTATAATTTGACCATATTCCTTTGAATATGTTTTTACATCAAGATGTGTTTTATCAACTACCTTAACAAAACAAACATCTGTACCTTTTTTAAATATTTTATTATTCATTATTAATAATGAAGCATTATTATAAGATAAATTAATATCATCAACAAATACTACTGTAATAATTCTTGATATAAATAATGAATATATTTTAATTTCATTAGAACCTATATTTATTATTCTTCCAAATGAATCAATTAAATCATTTATTCTAAGCATTGTATTTTCAAGCTTTGCTTTTTTAAAATTTAATGATATTTCAAGTGGAATTTCTTTAATAAATTCATAAGAAATTTCACCTTGATCTGTATCAAGATATTTCTTATCCTTTTTTATTAAATGATTATTATATAAATATTTAATAAT
>JAILBI010000189.1 GCA_024681175.1 Acholeplasmatales bacterium | reverse complement strand
AATTATTATGTTAAATCTATTTGTGAAGCACTTGATAATAAAAAAATTGACTTATTTTATAAACAGGTAATAAATGTAGAAAAGGGCGTTATTAATTTCTTTTTGTAAATGAGCTATATCATTAAATAATGATTTAATTATATAATAATCAAATTCAGATTCTAATGATCTTTTTCTTAATAATTTAACAATATCACTAATAGAATAATCCATATTAGTTAATTTAGGATTTAAATATAAGAAATTAATAACGCCCTTTTCTACATTTATTACCTGTTTATAAAATAAGTCAATTTTTTTATTATCAAGTGCTTCACAAATAGATTTAACATAATAATTTTCTTCATGCCTTATTTTAGATAATTCATTATCAAAGCTAGCTATTCTAATATCATCTAGTGGCATCTTTTTCGCATCAATTAAGGCATCATTTGCCCTATCTATTACAATATTTATTAAATCATTTGTATTACGATATTTTAATACATCCTGTCTTGTAACACGATACATTCCAACATCAAAACGAACCTGTGAACGATAATTATAATCATATAATTCTTTAATTAAAGGGCTTAATATTTTTTTAATATCATTTATAGATACTCTTTTATCAGTAATAGATCTAAATACTAATACAAAGCTATCCTGATAAAAATGATATATGTTCGCATTAAAAAATGATGACATTTTTTCTTTTAAAAATTTTGAAACTAATTTTATTAAACCTACCTCAAATGAATAGCCATAATATAATTTATATGTTTTAAAATCTCTTATGTTAAATGAGGCAACACATACACGCTCTAGTGAAGCAAGTGCGGCTAAATCAACTCTAAATTTAATCTCATTTTCAAGCTTTGATACAGGATTAATATACGCAAGCTCCTTTAATTCATTATGCTTAGCTTCTTCATTTGAAATATCTTCAACTAAGGATAATAAATATATTTTACCTTCTATTTCTATTTGATAAAATGATTCTTTAATTTCTTTTAAAATACCATTTGCATTATAATGATAAATTATTGATTTATTATTAACATCATTCTTTAAAAAATCATCATGAAAATTTTTATATAATACCTTATCTTTATTATCTACATTTAAAATAAAATCATCAAATGTAATATCAGATAAAGAATCAAATATTTCCTTTGCCTTATCATCAAGATGAATATAATAATCACTTTCTTCTTTAATACCTATAGTCATATTATCAAGAATAGTGAATAATTTTTGATTTTTATATGCAAAATCATTTTTAATCATATGATATGAAAATCTTGATGTAATAAATGATGTAAATATTTTTAAAGATTCATAAACCATTTCCTTATCTAAAAATGGATTATGAGAAAAAAATGTTAAAGATGCTTTTCCTTCAAGCTCATCAATAATTGGAAATGATATTGCATAATCATCAAGCATTGATGATGATGTTCTAATATCAATATCATATAATCTTGATGCTTGATCATATGATGATTCAACCTCATTTTCAAGTGTATAATAAGAAATTGTATTTTGTATTTCATCTATAATAGGTGTCTTATCATATAATCTTTCAGCTTTAAAATATAGTCCTTTATATATATTATCAAAATATAAAAAATATGCTTCTTCTATATTAAAATATTTAGTTATTTCTATTAAAGCTAATCTTAAATATTCTCTAAATCTTAAATCCTTATTTAATAAATTTAATTTTTTAAATATATTAGATAAATCATCATATGTCTTTGATACTAAAGCTATAGATATTTCTTCTTTTTTCTCTTTAATACCTATAATAGGATTATCATTTTCTTCCTTATTTAAAATATCTAAATTAGATACTATATTTAATTCTTCATATTTTTTAACAGGTATTACTACCTTTATCTCTTCATCCTTTTTCTTTTTCTTTTTAGGCTTATCATCTGTAAGCTTTAAATAATTTTCTTTTAATTTTAAATAATTTTCAGTTAATAATTTAGAGCCTGTAGTTTGATATAAATTAAGTGATGCATCAATAAATTCTAATGATTCTTTAGGATACTCTTCAGATATTAAATCTGCACCATCAGCTTCAAAAATAGATGCCTTTTTAGTATCTCCTAATTTTAAATATGAATTTATCGCAATACTTGATATTCTTAATTTATGAGGAATTATATCTAAATTTTTATATAATTCATTACATGAAGAAATAACTTTTAAATATTGACCCTTTTGATAATCAATAAAATTTTGATTAATTAATATTTCTTCTTCATTTTTAATATCTATTTTAGATCTATAATATTCTAATAATTCATCTGATATTGGTAAATATGAATCA
>JAILBI010000168.1 GCA_024681175.1 Acholeplasmatales bacterium | reverse complement strand
TGAACAGGTAGATCATTTATGTAAATTAAAATTTAATGATGATGAATTAAATTATTTAAGATCTATTAGATTTATTAAGGATGATTATGTTGAATTTTTAAGATTATGGCATCCAATTAGAGATTATGTAAATATTAATATTGATAATGGTAAATTAATTGTAATAGTTAAAGGACCTTTATTTTCTGCGATGCAGTTTGAAATATATCTACTTGAAATAATTAATGAAGTATATTTTAGATTTAAATATGATTATGAAAAATTAAAACAATCAGCTATAAAAAGATTAGAAGATAAAATTAAAGGCTTTAAGGAAGGAAAATATACATTTAAATTTGCAGAATTTGGCTGTAGAAGAAGATTATCTAGAGAATGGATGGATTATGTAATTAAAAAATTTAAAGATGAAGTACCTAATATGGTAGGTACATCATGTGTATATTTTGCAAAAAAATATAATTTAAAGCCAATTGGTACATTTGCTCATGAATATGTTCAAATGTATCAAGGAATAGATTATATACCTTTAGCTTATACTAATCATTACGCAATGAAGGATTGGTATGATGAATATAAAGGCGATAATGGTACAGCCTTAACAGATACACTTACAACTGATTTATTCTTAATGGATTTTGATAGATCAATGGTTAATAACTACACAGGTGTAAGACATGATTCAGGAGATCCTTACATTTGGGGTGAAAAAATAATAAATCATTATAAAAAATATGATGTTGATCCTAAAACAAAAACATTATTATTTTCTGATTCATTAAATTTTGATAGTGCAGAAAAAATATATCAATATTTTAAAGATAAAATTAGAGTATCATTTGGTATAGGTACATTTGTAACAAATGATACAGAAGAAGAAGCTTTAAATATTGTTATAAAATTACAATATGTAAATGGTAGACCTGTTGCAAAAATATCAGATTCAGATGGTAAAACAATGTGTGATGATGAAGAATATTTAAAATATTTAAAATCATCAGTAAAATTTAGAATTGAAAGAGAAAAATAATGAAAAAATATAATGTTAGCTTAGTTGTTGGAAGATTTCAACCAATTCATATTGGCCATGAAGCAATAATTAATAAAGCATTAGAATTATCAAATGAGGTAATAATATTTATTGGCTCAGCTGATAAAGAACATGAAATTAATAATCCTTTTACTTATGAATTTAGAAAATCAATGATTGAACTAATTTATCAAGATGAAATAGAAAAAGGATTAATTAAAATATATCCCTTAAATGATATTGGTGTAGGTAATGTCTTTGCATGGGGAGATTATATGATATCTGAAGCATTAAAATATAGCTCAAAAATAGATTTATTTGTAAGTGGTCACGAAGCTAAAATAGATTTATGGTTTAATGAAGAATATAAAAAAAATATATCCTTTGTTAAGGTATCAAGAGAAGATATTAAAATATCTGCAACACAATTAAGAGATTATATTTATAATAATGAATATGATGAATTTAAAAAATATGTAAATAATAAATTACATAATTATTATTCATTAATAAGATTAGAATTAATGAAATCTTATATTAAACCTACAAAACCAAAAATTATATTTGAAGATGAAGACTAATAATTAAAATGGCCTATTTGATAAAAAATAAGCCATTTTTTTAATTTTTATCATATTTATAATATCTAACACGATAAAAAAATAAAAATTAAAATTTAGTGGCTTAATTATTGTAAAAAATCGACCTATATGATATAATCATATAGATTTTGGAGGCTCTATGAAAAGTATAAAAGTTAATGGTGAATATCTTGAATTAGGTAAGCTTTTAAAAATTGTTGATGTTATTTCATCTGGGGGAGAGGCAAAATATTTCTTAAAAGAGAATGTTTGTTATGTCAATGATGAGGAAGAACAAAGACGAGGAAGAAAGCTTTATCCTGGTGATATTGTCAAAGTATTAGATAAGACTTACGAAATTGTAAAATGATAAATAAAATAACATTAGATAATTTTAGATTATTTAATCATTTAGAATTAAATACTTCATCATCGTTAATAATTATTCAGGGTTTAAATGCGATGGGTAAAACATCAATATTGGAATCAATATTTTTGTCCTCATCATTAAAAAGCTTTAGAACTTCCAATATAACTGAATTAATAAAGGATGATAAAGAATATTTAAAAACAGTAATATCTACAGGTGCTGAATATAAAATTATTATATCTAAGGAAGAAAAAGCTTATTTTATAAATGGAGAAAAAATAAAAAAAGCATCATCATTCATTGGTAATTTAAAATCAGTTATTGTAAGTCCTAAGGATATAGATATTATTGTTGGAACTAAATCTATTAAAAGAGATTTTCTAGATTTATCTATTTCTTTATGTGATAAAGAATATTTAAAATATTTATTTAATTATCGTCATCTTTTACAAGAAAGAAATGATTATTTAAAGAAAAGTAATGATAAAACATATTTAAACATCATTACTGATAATTTAATTAATGT
>JAILBI010000118.1 GCA_024681175.1 Acholeplasmatales bacterium | reverse complement strand
ATTATTTATTGTAGATAATATTTTATTATATTTATCTTCATCTAAAGATAAAATAAATTCTTCAGCTAATTCCTTTTTATCATTTTCACCTAAAGATAAATATAATGTTAAAGAATCATATAATGATAATACATATTTCTTTTCATGCATCTTATTAATAGTATTATTTATATTATTCTTTTCATAATCTAGGTCTAAAATGGTTTTAGTATAATCCTTAGGATCTTTCATTTTACCTAATTCTAAGGACTCTCTTAATTTATTAAAGAAATTAGATTTATTTGAATTATCATCTGATCTTCTAGGATCAAAAAGTAAGGCAAATCTATCAAGACCAATACGCTCTAATCGATCATATACAACATCAAGTGCGGCCTTTTTTTCTGCAACAAATAAAATTGTTTTTCCTTGGAAAAATGAATTAATAATAATATTTACAATTGTTTGACTTTTTCCTGTACCAGGAGGACCATCAAGAATAAATGATTTTCCATTTGCGGCAGATAAAATAGCTTTAAGCTGAGTAGAATCATAATAAAGTGGTGATGCAAAATCATTATATGAAATATTATTTAATGGCTTATCTAAATCATCAGATATTAAAGAATGATTTTCTAAAATTGATGATACAATAACATTTTTTCTTAATTCATCCTGTCTTTGTACCATATCATTCCACATAATATAATGTGAAAACATTAAATTAGTAATATAAACATAATTTTCATCTAATTTAACATTAATAAATGTTGATTTAAATGTTTTAACAATATCTAAATAATTATTTTTAGATAAATCTTGAACATTATCAAAATATGATGCCTCAAGCACATTACCTAATGATTTATAATATTCATAAAAAGTTTCATTAAATAATAAATCATCATAATCATATGTAAATTTATAATGATTATTATTAGTTTTTAATATTTTAATAGGCAATAATAAAAATGGAGCCTTAATCTTACCATTTTTACCATCATATTCAAGTAGACCAAGACCTAAATATAATGTGGGTGTACCTTTTTCATCTAGTGATGATTGATTTTTTCTAATAATCTTTTTTAATGTGTATTCTTCACCTACACCATATATTCCATCCTGTAAGGAATACATTGTTGATAATGATGATTGATCCTTTTCATCATATAATTTAAATAATTCCTTTAATGATGCAGAATCAAAGCCATTGGCTTTATTATACATATTAAATAATATATCATTATTATCCTTTAAATAATTATATATATGATTATTAGATAATAATTTAATAGTATTAGAAATATTAATTTTTAAATTAACTAAAGGATTACCTTCATCTAAATCTAGAAGACGCTTTTGCCAATATTTAAATCTATCATCCTCATCCTTCATTACTGGTGGAATAATTTTAGTTGATACAATTGATACATTATCATCATCTTCTTTTTCTTTAGGATTAATATAATTTAATTCTTTATTTATATAAGATGATATAACAGGCTTAAATATTGTTTTATGACAATATGAAATATCAATACCAGTAATATCAGATTGATAATTTTTTAAAAATTCTTGAGCATGCTTAATTGAAGATGAAAAATTAATTTTTTCTGGTGCAAGAGTAGTTTCAATTAATAATATATTCATATTAGCCTGTGTAGAATTATTATAAATATATGATAAATTAGTTTCTATACCATTATTAAATGATAATTTTTCATCTAAAAATACACCTACAAAGGCATGATTATCTACTAAAAATAAAATAGTATGATATCCAATTTCAGATAATGCTGAAATAAATAATAAAGATAAATCAAGGCATGTACCCTTTTTATCATTTAATACCTCATCTGAAATTCTTATACGCTGTGTAAAATATTCATCCTTATCCTTTATTACAAACAAGCCTCCATGGGCAGGCATTTGATATGTAATATTTTTATTGCATATTGCATCATAAATTGCTTTTATTTCAGCTATCTTTTTTTCATCAGATGCTAAATATGCATTAAATGCTTCATTATTATTATATTCCTTTGCATCTAATGTTAATTGCTTAACATTAGGTGATAATGAAACAATATATTTAGCATATAATCTTGGTTCATAAATAATATTTAATGAAGGTATTTCAATAGGTAAAATAGAAAAAGATATTTCTTCTTTAGTAATTAAATTATCTTTATCATATAATTCAACACTAAGATTTGAAACATCTTCCTCAACTAAATCATTAAATATTCTTTTATCTACTACAAGAAGTGGAATTTTAAGATCCACCTCTTGCATAGAATCAATGAATTTTAATGAAATAGTATTCATTTTAAATGAATTATTTGAAAAATTAAATTTTAAATCTAAATCATGATATATTTGATTTTTATAATTTAAAATCTTTATATTTTTAATAAATGAAAAAGGAGTTCTATCTAAATTATCACTTGATTTCATCAACATATCAGTATGATATTCTACATAAGAAAATTTCTTCCCTATTTCAAGATATATTTTTATATCTTCATCTTCTTTTTTAAAATCAGCATTTATTTTATTGTAAACTAAATCATTAAAATCTTTCATGATAAACCCTCATAATTATTGATAAATTCCTTCGCCTTTGCAGCAGGAATTGCATATGTATAAAGATATTTACTTGTTGATTCAATTGATGCAGATGCAAAATTAATACCAACAAGCTTTAAATTTTCATCAACTAAGGCACCACCTGATGAGCCTGAATTAATATATGCGCCATGAACTATAACATTAAATGTTACATTTGATATTAAAGTAGTTTCTTCTGCGGGAGTAAATTTTTGAGTATTTTTATAATATCCATAATGGCATGAATTTCTTTGTCCTAAGCATTCACCAATAGCGCATAAAAGTGATGATGTATTTAATTTATCATAAGAAAATTCAAATACGCCAAGCTTACTTTCTGCTTCATATTTTAAACCACGCTCAAAGCTCATTACTGATAAATCATAATTAACATCACTATATAAAACATCAGCAGTAAATGAATTATTAAATGCATCAACAACATTATATGTTGCTTTTGCAAAGGTAGTATAGCCATTTTTATATTGTGTTTTAGATGTTACATGATTATTTGTTAATAAATAATATGTAGTTCCAACCTTTTTATAAATGACACCAGTTCCAGTAGATGATGCAGAAGGATTATCATTTAAATAATCATAATTAGTTCTATAATATGTAGCATCTACTCTTACAGTTTTTATTACAGCTTCTTCTGGTATTTTATTTATATAATTTAAAACATCTTGTACATCAGCATTAACATTATTATCAAAATTTAAAAAATTATCACAAGAAGCTAAAAATATAAAAAACGGAATAATCATTAATAATACTAAAAATTTTCTAATTCTCTTCATTTTCTCACCTTATATCCTCTAAATTTATTTTATTATCTTTAATCATAAATAGAATTCTTGCATCTAGCATATCATTAAATAAAAATAATCTAATATCAAATCCAAGTATCCTAATACATCTTTCTATTTTATATAGATCATTTTTCGATAAAGAATTCTTTTTTAATTCATGATCATAATAATTTAATAAAAAAGTAATGACCATACATTTATCTTTTTTATTAACATTCTTAGATAAAAGATAATAAAATAACGATGCTATGTTTCCATTA
>JAILBI010000288.1 GCA_024681175.1 Acholeplasmatales bacterium | reverse complement strand
AACTAATGCTAATATCAGTCTTAAGCACATTTTCTTGGAAAAATTAATTACCCTCATAATAATCTCCCTTCCGATTGAGTGTTACTCAACCTTTCCACTTGTTATTATAACACTTTAATAGCAAAGTGTCTAATTAAGTGCATAAATAAGGGAATTTGTGAATTATTTTTAATAAGCAAAAAAGGATTGATTCAAAATCAATCCTCTAAGTTCTAATAACTTGGAACTAGCTAATTATTTCAAAATAATTCTTATCTCTTTTTAAATAGTAACAAATTAGGATTTTTACATTCTTCTTCGTATGTACATACTAAGATATAATCAGCATTGGCAACTACACCATAACAAAATTCATCACTTTCAAGTTGTGTTCCTAAATATGTTATTTGATCATTTAAAAATTTTGCTTTAATTCCACTTGGAAGTGGATATTCTAAATTCACATAAGAACCTATTAATGCATTTAAGCTTTCAACTTTTGGCATTCCTTTAATATGTAAATCATTTATTTCTTCTATAAGATCTTTCTTAAAAGCTTCAAATTTGCCACCATCGCTTAAATAATCATGATTTTTCCAATATTTTAAATTTGGTAGCATATTTTTCATATAAGAACGAGCCTGTTCTTCGTTAAAACCAGACTTAACCATATGTGGAACGCAAACATCTATAAGTGAATCCATATCATGATAAGTGAATGTTCCATCAGCATAACACCATTTGCAATAATCCTCATTTAGTGTTCCATTACTATTATGACCAATTAATTCATCAGTAAGTGGCATACCGCAGCATTGACAAATTAGTTCTCTAGGGGATCCTAAAAGTGTGTTAATTGAAACATTAAATATATTAGATAATAATTTTAAAGTTTCAGTATTTGGTATAGTTTCCCCTGTTTCCCAACGTGAAACTGCTTGTCTAGTTACAAACACTTTTTTCGCAAGTTCATCTTGAGATAAACCATGTTTATTTCTTAATTCCAATAATACATCTTTTGTTTTCATCGTTTCTCACCTCTAGCATCATTATATAATATTAAAAGAATAAAATCACGCAACAAGCTGTTGCTATGAAAAATATATAATAAAAGGTGTTTTTCAATTTACCACGAAAATGCAAGAGTTAACATTAAAAATGTACGATTACAAATCATTAATAATTTAAAAAAGCACCAAAATAGAGCTCATTCGATTCTAAATTGATGCTATATTTCTTCTTATATTTTAAATAAATGACTTAGTTATGCGGTTTTTACGTTTATATAAAGAAAAAAGGCTTGATACAATGTTGTATCAAACCTACTCTTCTTTAATGGAGGCCCCGACCGGATTTGAACCAGCGATCAGGCAGTTGCAGTGCCGTGCCTTACCACTTGGCTACAGGGCCACATTAACAATAAACATTTTAGCAAAAACTATATAATATTTCAAGTGATAATTAATTTTTTCCACGCATATTTTTTTTCATATATTTAAATAATGCTTTTTCACCATTATCTACATAATAATTTAAAAGATATTCCATCTTCTCTTTTGTTCTTTGTGTCATAGGTAACATTTTAGATTCTTTTTCAAAATATTCTTTAACCATAATTGGTTTAAATGATTTTCTATTATAATTTTTTGAAGCTGCTATTCTATCACACATGCTTTCAGCTATATATCTATCTGGTACATTTACAGGTTCATATAATTTAGTTTCTGGATTAACATCAACCCAATATTCTAGATGATGCTTATTTCTTCCTTTATGATGAAGCCAAGCAATACTATAGCCTTTTTTGATTCTTTCACCATGATTTGGTGAACGAGTGCCTTGATAATATTTAGCTCCACGCCAAAATTCACAAAAGCCATATTTAGATAAATCATGTAAAAGTCCTTGTTTATATAGTCCTGATTTAAAGCAATATTTCAAAACCATATGACGATGACGAGTAATTGTAATAAAATGTTTTATTGGATGCATATTCTCACCAAAAAAGATTATAACATTTTATTAAAAAATAGTCATTATTTTTACAACTTATATATTGAAAATTTACTATAAAATAATATAATTTATATGTTATATATAAATTTCGCTTTTATAAGGAGATGAGAAAATGGAACTTGCATTCGATAATGAGAAATATTTAAAATTGCAATCTGAAAAGATTTTGGAAAGAGTTGCAAAATTCGGAGATAAGCTTTATCTAGAATTTGGTGGTAAGCTATTTGATGATTATCATGCATCAAGAGTATTACCTGGCTTTCATCCAGATACTAAATTAAGAATGTTATTGACTTTAAAAGAAAAGGTTGAAGTTGTTATTGCAATTAATGCACACGATATTCAAAAAAATAAAATTAGAGGAGATCTTGGAATCAATTACCAATCTGAGGTATTAAGATTAATTGATGCTTTTAGAGAATCAGGATTATATGTTGGTTCTGTATGTATTACACAATTCCAGCCAGATCAAATCGTAATTGATTTTAGAAATCATTTAGAAAATTTAGGTATCAAAACATATCTTCATTATCGTATTGAAGGCTACCCACATGATGTTGAAAATATCATTTCAGATAATGGATTTGGTAAAAATGAATTCATTGAAACATCAAGACCAATTGTAGTTGTTACTGCACCAGGACCTGGTTCTGGAAAAATGGCTACTTGCTTATCTCAGCTATATCATGAAAATAAACGTGGTGTTAAAGCTGGTTATTCTAAATATGAAACATTCCCTATTTGGAATTTATCATTAAAGCACCCTGTAAATATTGCATATGAAGCTGCAACAGCTGATTTACAAGATGTTAATATGATTGACCCATATCATCTTGATGCATACGGTATTACTACTGTAAATTATAATAGAGATGTTGAAATTTATCCTGTATTAAAATCAATGTTTGAAAAAATATATGGTTCTTCTCCTTATAAATCACCTACTGATATGGGTGTTAATATGGCAGGATTTGCAATTTCAAATGATGAAGCTGCATGTAAAGCTTCAAAGGATGAAATTATAAGAAGATATTTAGAAGCTTTAGTATATAAAAGAAATGGTAGATTTAATTCTGCTGCTGTAGATAAAATTGCCTTATTAATGAGAAGCTTAGATATTTCTGTTGAAGATAGAAAATGTGTTAAGGCTGCCCTAGATAAAAAAGAACAAACTGGTACACAATCAATGGCTATGGAGCTTCCTAATGGTGAAATAGTTACTGCAAAGACTTCTGATTTATTATCTGCTTCTTCTGCATTATTATTAAATGCATTAAAGGCTCTTGCAGGAATTAAGGATTCATTAACATTAATTCCAAGAAGCATTATTGAACCTGTATCTAAAATGAAAATAAATACTCTTGGTAATCGTAACCCAAGATTACATGCAGATGAAATATTATTAGTATTATCAATTTCCGCAAGAAATAATCCTCTTGCAGAGCTTGCTATGAGTAAACTTCCTGAGCTTGAGCATTGCCAAGCACATTCTACTGTAATCTTAAATGAGGTAGATCAAAGTATTTATAAAAAATTAAAAATAGATCTTACAATGGAGCCTGTCTTCTACGCTCACAAGCTTTATGTAAAGGAATAATTAAAATTAAGGATGATTTTAATCATCCTTTTCTTTTTCTCTTTACAAAATTGGCACTCTACACTTGAAAGTGCTAATTTTAGTGATATAATTAAAATGTAGATGAAATGAGGTGAATATTATGGAAAATCAAAATTATCAAAATGAAAATGAAAATGTATTAGAAAAATATGGTAGAAATTTAGTTGAATTAGCTAAAAATGGCAAAATAGACCCTGTAATTGGTCGTGATGAAGAAATTAGAAATGTTATTAGAATCTTATCAAGAAAAACAAAAAATAACCCTGTTTTAATTGGTGAGCCAGGTGTTGGTAAGACCGCGATTGTTGAAGGTCTTGCAAGACGTATTGTCCAAAATGATGTACCTATTTCTTTAAAGAATAAACAAATATTTGAGCTTGATATGGCATCTTTAATTGCAGGAGCTAAATATAGAGGCGAATTTGAAGAGAGATTAAAGGCTGTATTAAATAAAATTAAAGAAGCTGATGGAAATATCATTATGTTTATTGATGAAATTCATTTAATTGTTGGCGCAGGTAAAACTGATGGTGCAATGGATGCTTCTAACATGCTAAAGCCTATGCTTGCACGTGGTGAGCTACATTGTATTGGTGCAACAACATTAAAGGAATATCATGAATATATTGAAAAAGATTCTGCACTTGAGCGTAGATTCCAAAAGGTATTAGTTCAAGAGCCTTCTGTAGTTGATACTATTTCTATTTTAAGAGGTATTAAAGAAACATTTGAAACACATCATGGTGTTACAATTTCTGATAACGCAATTGTATCTTCTGCTAATTTATCTAATAGATATATTACAGATAGATTCTTACCAGATAAGGCAATTGACCTTATTGATGAAGCTTGTGCTTCAAAAAGAATGATGCTTGATTCTAAGCCAGCTGAGCTTGATGATATGGATAGAAAAATTACACAGCTCAAAATTGAACAAATATCATTAAAGAAAGAATCTGATCCTGTATCTATTAAAAGATTAGATGATATTAAAAAGGAATTAGACCTTCTTGAAGCTAAACAAAAAGAAATGAATTCTAAATGGTCTTTAGAAAAGAATGAATTAAATGATTATAAATTAATTAAAGAAAAATTAGAACAAAAGAAATTTGAGCTTGATAAAGCATTTAATAATGGTGATTATCAAAAGGCTTCTCGTCTTCAATATCAAGAAATACCTGATCTTGAAAATAAAATTAAAGAATATCAAGAAAAATCAAGAGAGGATAGAATGCTATCAGAAGCAATAACTGAACAAGATATTGCTGATGTAGTATCTAAATTAACAAATATTCCTATTTCTAAGCTTATGCAAGGAGAAAAAGAAAAGATATTAAATTTAGCTGATACATTAAAAGAAAGAGTTATTGGCCAAGATGAAGCAGTAAATCTAGTATCTGATGCAATAATTAGACAAAGAGCGGGTATTAAGGATGAATATAAGCCAATTGGCTCATTCTTATTCCTAGGACCTACTGGTGTAGGTAAGACTGAGCTTGCAAAGGCTCTTGCTTCTTCTTTATTTGATTCTGAAAGTCATATTATAAGACTTGATATGTCTGAATATATGGAACAATATTCAGTATCTAAATTAATTGGTTCAGCTCCAGGATATGTAGGATATGAGGAAGGTGGACAATTAACAGAAAAGGTAAGACGTTCTCCTTATTCAATTGTCTTATTTGACGAAATTGAAAAAGCTCATCATGATGTATTTAATATTCTTCTTCAAATCCTTGATGATGGTAGATTAACAGATTCTCAAGGAAGAACAGTTGATTTTAAAAATACAATTATCATTATGACATCTAATATTGGCTCTGATATTTTACTTTCAAATGATAATTCAAAGAAGGATAAAATTAATAGCTTATTACATCAATATTTTAAACCAGAATTTTTAAATCGTATTGATGAAATAATCACATTTAATCCTTTAAATAAGGATGTACAATATAAAATTGTTAATAAATTATTACATAATTTTGATATTAGATTATTACAAGAAAATATCAATATTACATTTACAGATAATTTAAAGCAATATATCCTAGATAATTCATTTGATGTTCAATTTGGTGCAAGACCTATTAAGAGATTTATAACTAAGGTAATTGAAACCTTTGTTGCAACAAAAATCATTAAGGGCGAAATCAAGCCAAATATTAATTATGTATTAGATGTATCAGGTAATGAGCTTAGAATCTTATTGAAATAATAAAAATACTGCTAGATTAATTTCTAGCAGTATTTTTATTATTAATAACCGATTCCAAATACACCTAAGATTGCTAAAACACCAAATACAATAAATAATACTGTAAATACTATTCTAACTGTCTTATTCCATTTAACATTCATAATCCATACTAATCCTGCAATAAATGCACAAACAATTAATACAATTGAAGCTAAATGACCAATAAATGTAACAAGATCATTATGTAATCCTGCTAAATTTAAAATCCAGTTAGTTCCTGCAGCAATAAGTGCTACAAAGGCACATAAGCCTACAATATAAAATAAAGTTTTCTTTGTATCATTACTCATATATATTTTCTCCTTAACAAAATAAATTATATCACTTTTAATTTAAAAATCTATCTATCGTCTTCTTAAAACTCTCATTTTAGCACTATGAGCTCTATTATTTTCATCAAGCTCATCATCTGATGATGTAATTACCTTTTTAGTCATATTTTCAAAAGGTGCTTCTTCAGTTATTACAATAGGTAATCCAGGTAATATATCAAGTGTAGATCTTTCCTTAAATACCTTTTTACAAATTCTATCCTCAAGTGAATGGAATGTAATAACTACTGCATAGCCATTATGATTTAACATATCTAAGGCATCATTAATTGATGTTTCAAATACTCTTAATTCATCATTTACTGCAATTCTTAATGCCTGGAAGGTCTTTTTTGCAGGATGACCCTTTTTATGTAATTCCTTTTGAGGCATTGAATGTTTAATAATATCTACAAGCTCAAATGTAGTTTCAATTGGCTTTTCTTTTCTTTTATTGATGATATTTCTTGAAATAGATCTTGCAAATTTTTCTTCACCATAATCAAATATAATTTTAGATATATCTTCTTCTTTATATTTATTTACAATATCGTATGCAGAAAAATCTTTTGTTTGATCCATTCTCATATCAAGCTTTGCATCAAAATTATATGAAAAGCCACGCTCTGGAATATCAAGCTGAAATGATGAAACACCAAGATCATATAATATACCATCTATTTTTTCTACACCAAGCTCATTTAATTTTTGTTTTAAATCTTTAAAATTAGCTTTAATAAATGTGTAATTATTACCTATTTCATCTAAGATAGGCTTAGATCTTAAAAAGGCATAATCATCTTGGTCAAAACAATATAAATGTCCTTTAGGAATTCTTTTTAATATTTCTTTAGAATGTCCGCCACCACCTAAGGTTGCATCAACATAAATACCATCCTCTTTAATATTTAAATTTTCAATTGCTTCATTTAGAAGCACACTTTTATGTATATACATATCATCACCATTTATATTATATCATCTATATATAGAAAATAGACACCCAAGGTGTCTATTTCTACAAGTATCTAATTATTTAGATGCCTCTTCATCTGTTTTTTCTTTTTTAACGATAACTTGTTTTCCTTTGTAGTAACCACAATTTGGGCAAACTCTATGAGATAAAGTCATTTCACCACAATTAGGACAAGTAATCATTCCAGGTACAGATAATGCAAGATGAGATCTTCTCATTCTCTTTCTTGACTTTGAAACCCTACGGAAAGGTACTGCCATATTATTCCTCCTACTTTAATAAATCCTTGAGTGAGGCAAATGCTGGGTTTATTTTCTCTTCTTCATCCTCATCTACAATTTCATCTTCAAATTCTTCATTTGAAGATACCATTGGTTTATTCTCTAATATTGCCGCAATGATAGCTTCACGAGTATCAAGTGTTAAACCCTCAATAACTGTGCAATCATCTCTTTCAGTATCTTTTGAATAAACTTCTTTAGATGTTATATCAAGATGAAGTGGAATTTCTTTCAAAGAAATTGCATCTTGAACAATTAAATCAATTTCGATTTGAAAATTCAAAACATAATCTTCTTCTCCAGCAAGATTAATTGCTGTATGAATCTTACAAAGACCCGAACTCAAAATATCCTCTAAGCCGTTAAGCTCATTTGATAAATCAAGCGTCTCATCATATTCATATGGGAAAGATAATTTCCTTAGTTGAGCTAAAGTAAACTTCATAATGCCACCTCAACATGATAAATTATAAATGTTATAAACAATAAAGTCAAGAAAGAAAACATAATAAATATAATTTATTATATATAAAAAACATATTTCAAACAAAAATTGAAATATGTTTTATTTTTTTATATTATTTTTCTTCTTTATTATTAATCATATATGCATGATATAATCTTGCAAAAACAACTAACAATGCTTTTTCATCAGCTTGCCAAATTCTTGAAAATCTTTTTTCAGCTAATAATATAGCTCCCATATTATTTTTATTAAAATTCATTTTTACAGCTAATAATGATTCAACTCCAAATTTATTTAATTTATTTTCTATATCTTTATCAATTGTAGAAAAATCATGACTTGATTTAGCTATAAAAAAGCCATTTTCATCAAATAAATTTAAAATACCTTTTACATTAAATAATTCTTCTTCCTTTATTAAATCATATAAATTACCTAAAGAATCTAAATATAATAATTTTTGTACTCTTAATGTAGTTAATAAATAATTTTCTATAAAAGGAAGACCTCTATCCTTAGATTTATTAATTTGATCAAATAATGTATATAGTCTCATGATTGATGAATCAATTGGCTCACGATACATTTTTTTAACTTCTAAATTTTCATGCTTCTCTTTAACATAAATGATAAAGCAATTTCTTCCCTTCAACTTACCACGATATAATGTTTTATCTGATAATTGAATTAAATCATTATATGTTTTGGCATCATTAGGAAATGATGATGTTCCAACTGTCGCAGTAACAAATATTTTATCGCTACCTGTATCTACATTTCTTCTAAAGATAGTATTATTATGATACATCTTATTTACATAATTATGAATATCATCATAATTATTTGATCCAGTCCAGACGAAAACAAATTCGTCACCACCAAATCTTCCAGCTAAACCATCTTGGCCAATAAATGTAATTAATCTTTTCGCAATATCTTTTAAAACAATATCTCCAACATGATGACCATAATTATCATTAACTGTTTTAAAATTATCAAGATCAACAATACCAAAAGTAAATGGAATATTCTTATTTATTAAATTTTTCATATATTCTTGAAAGAAATTTCTAGTAATTAAACCAGTTAAAGGATCAAATAATGTTTCTTCATCATGATTCTTTAAAATATCTTTAAGATATATATTTTTTTTAATTTCATTTAATG